>JAWABU010000005.1 GCA_038884455.1 Candidatus Thermoplasmatota archaeon
GAAATCATATTGAGCAGTGGTATAATCAGTATAAAGCTCGTGTGAAACGCTTCTGGAAGCGTTTTCCACATCGTAGCTCTTTACAGAGTATTAATCAATGGTCTATTGCTTGGACTGGTTTGTATAATCTTCTCTTGGAGGTGTCTTAAGTTGACAGTCTCTGGTGGGACAATCGATATATTTAAATGCACCATGAGCTATAATTATCATTATATTTTAAGGGGTCGTATATGAAGAAATGTTGGTTATTTCTAATGTGTATCTTGTGTACGAGTGGATTCATGATTTCATCTTTAGGTGCGCATAAACAAGAACTGTCATCTGGCAGTTGGGTTTCTTCAGGGTATGTACTTCAGTGGCAGCAGAGTTATGGTTCAAATCCTGGTTTCGGCGCCCGCTATGAGGGACCACAGCCGATAGGTGATGCTGATAATGATGGAAAAAACGAGTTGATTATCGGAGGACGTGATCAACGCTTAAGAATTATGAAATGGAATGATGCTGTTGGAACCTATGACGAGGTTGAGACGATTTTTTGTCCATTCTATCCGTTCTATCAGATGGATCCTGGTGGTTTTGCAATAGGTGATGTGACCAATGATGGAACCAATGAGATTGCTGCAACGTGGGGAACTGCAGTGTATAGATACATCCTCGGGAATTATCGATTTCTTGGTTGGAATCCATGGATTTTCCGACATGGTGGAGGAAGTGCTGATTGTATCATTGGCGATATTACCAACGATGGAAAAAACGAGTTGATTGTTACTGGCGGCGGTTTTCATGGGCAAGTTCCTGAGGTTGTCGTATTCCGCTGGATTGGTTTTCGACTCTTCAAAATAGCGGTATGGGATGATCCTGGTGTTGATGGATACGTGTACATGCCTGGTCTTGGTGATATCGATGGTGATGGTGAAAACGAGCTTGCGGTAGCATCTGCGAATAAACTTGTTGTTCTTGATTGGAACAAAGCAACAAAACAGTTTGATGCAACCATTGTAAAACAGTATATGGGGCAGAATGGTGGTCCCTTTGGCTGTGTCTGTAAAGATGCTGATAGCGATGGGAACAATGAAATTCTCCTTAGCTTTTATGCACCACGAATTTCGATTTTTAAATGGAATGGAACAGCATATCATCAACAGTTTGATCTTCAATGGCCTGGTGGAGAGCCAGTGATTGAAGGAATCGATATCGGAGATACGGATTCGGATGGATTTAATGAGGTATGTGCAGGTGCAGGGGTCACACATATTCTGCAGTGGAATGGTGAAACCTATGTGGAAGAGGCAGTTCTTCCCACGTGGGGATGGATCGCAGTGTTAAACATTGGTGATTGCGACAACGATGGGAACAACGAGATCAGCATCGGCAATGTCGCAATTGATGCCGGACAAGAGTTCATGCAGTGGGTTTACAAGTTTTCATCAGGATAGCTGGGAGATCTCACATGTCACGCGTATATGTGGATTCTGCTTGAAGTTGATATTCTTCTCTTGGAGGAGTTGCTGTTTTTTCTGTGATGTATTCCATAAATATAATAAACTCATTTGATATTGTTACCTAAAAAAATTTGAGTATAATATTATGGGATAGATATGAAAGGGCGAGGCATTGGTTTCGGAAAGGCGATACTCTTTAACGAACATTTTGTTGTCTATGGAATACCTTCGATTGTGTCGGCAATTGGGAACTATACGGTTGCTCGAATTGAACCATGGGAAAAACCTGAAGTTCACTTGGTTGATAACCGACCGGCGACACCACGATATAAAGAGGAGAAAAGGGACCAGCAGCAAGATTCGTTGCGAAGAATACTTGCAAAGATGAATATTGATCCGAAAAAACATGGTTTCCAGGTTATCCTTGAGGGGAATCTTGTTGCAGCTAGTGGTATTGGTGCAAGTGCAGCATCCTGCGTTGCAATTGCTCGTGCATTATCAAGTTATTTTGATTTACATCTTTCTGATGAAGAGATTAACGATGTTGCATTTGAAGGGGAAAAAGGATATCATGGGACGCCATCTGGTGTTGATAATACTGCATCAACCTATGGTGGTTTGATTTGGTTCCAAAAAGGTGAACCAAATGTTATTGATCGGATTAGTATCTCTGCACCAGTAGAAGTGGTGATCGCTGATACCGGAAAAGTTGCAAATACCCAGGCAGCTGTTGCCGGAGTTCGTGAGCGGAAAGAAAAGAACCCTGCGAAGTACAAAGAAATTTTCGACCGGGCAGAGAACATTACCTACCTTGCAAAACGAGCTTTACAGGAAGAGGATTATAAAGGTCTTGGGAAGTTGATGAATGAGAATCATAAGTTGTTACAGCAGATTGAAGTATCAAGTCGAGAGCTTGATTTTCTTGTCAGTATAGCACGGGAGTACGGAGCATATGGTGCAAAGTTAACTGGTGGTGGTCTTGGTGGAAATATGATTGCACTCACACCAGGAAGAGATCTGCAGAAAAAAGTTGCAAATGCGATTGAAAAAGAAGGATTTCAAACACTCCAAACCGTGATCGGAGCAGTTGGGGAGGAATAAGAGAACTATGAATCTTCGGGATTTTCTGAAACATCTTGAACATCAGAATAAATTGATCCGTGTTAAGAAACCAGTTTCCGTAGAGTATGAGATTGCGAATGTTATTCATGGGTTTAACGAACAACCGATTCTTTTTGAACAGGTGAAAGGGTATCGTTTTCCTGTTTTTGCAGGCATTACGTCAAATCGAGATATTATTGCTGAGGCGCTTGGAACAACCAAAGATCAACTTCTCATGCGACTGGTGAACGCATTACGTCATCCTGTTGAACCTAAGCTTGTTGACAAAGCACCCTGTCAAGAAGTGGTTATAAAAAATCCAGATCTTGATCAGCTTCCGTTGCTGCTGCATCTACCTGGTGATGGCGGACGGTATGCCACAGCAACAGTTTCAACCATTAAAGATCCTGATACCGGGCGGAATGTTGCGTATCATCGATTGATGCAACGAGGGAAAAACAGATTCACCGCTCGGCTTATTAAAGGCCGTCAGACTCGGACGACGTATGATAAGACCGATGGTGATTTGGAGATGGCGGTCTGCATTGGGAATTCAGTTGCGGTGATGCTTGCAGCATCGCTCGGTCCACCGTCTGGTGTTGATGAGTTTTCCATTGCGAATGCGCTTGATCCGATGGAGATGGTGAAATGTAAGACAAAAGATCTTGAAGTTCCTGCATTGTCAGAGATTGTTCTTGAAGGTCGTCTCACGAAAGAGGTTGACAAAGAAGGACCGTTTCTTGATTTAACGGAAACACGGGATTTCGAACGGCAAGAACCTGTATTTGTCGTGGATTGTATCACCCATCGAAAAGATGCAATGTACCAGGCGTTGATTCCTGGTCGTTTTGAACACAAAGTTCTCATGGGGATGCCCAAAGAGCCGACGATTTATGATGAGGTGAGTAAGGTTGTAACATGTAAGAATGTGTTGATAACGCTTGGCGGTGGTTCTTGGCTTCATGGTATTGTTCAGATCGAAAAAAAACATCCTGATGATGGAAAAAAAGCAATCGAAGCAGCTTTTGAAGGTCATAAGAGTATGAAGCATGTTGTGATTGTTGATGATGATGTTGATATTTATAATCCAGTTGCTGTTGAATGGGCGATCGCAACCCGTTTCCAAGGGGATCGTGATTTGATTGTGAAATCTGATCAACCCGGCAGTTCACTGGATCCTTCCTCAAAGCAGGAACCTGGGAAAAAAGCACTCACCGCAAAGGTTGGTGTTGATGCAACGATTCCTACTGGTATTGAGAAGAGTAAGTATGAGATTGTTCGATATAAAAAAGTTGATGTGAATGCCTACCTGCGGTGAAGGAAAATATCTAGTTACTCTGGAGCGGAAACAAATTGGTGAGGATCTTGTTTTTTTTCTTTTTGGTGGAGAAAAACCACATATCGGTGGCGTGGTGATCTGCGAACCGGGTAAAAAGCCACATGTAGTATCTTTTAACGGGCATTATGATCATCGGGTGTTAGAGCCAGTTGCTACTGCAGCATGTGCGAAGTATAAGACGCGAGTAGTTGTTCTTGGCGGCATCCATATTGATCATGCTACACAACAAGAGATTGATCAGGTGGTTTCTAACTGCAATCAGCTGATCAATACGATTTAACGTTTTTTTGCTTTCGATGGTTCACTGTGTGGTTTCTGGTGATGTGAGTAAAACCCAAATGTTTATGAGTTGGGTACATATGTCCTGTGGGTAAGAGTAATGACGGTTCATCAGGGCTATGCTCTCTTAAGCGTGTATGATAAGCGAGGAATTACTGAATTTGCAGAACAATTGACTCATTGTGGTATTACTATTGTTACAACCGGTGGAACTGCAGCGGTGTTAAAAAAAGCAGGTATTTCTTTTGTTGAGGTTTCACAGCTCACTGGCTTTCCTGAGATGCTTGATGGTCGTGTGAAAACGTTGCATCCGGTGATTCATGCAGGGATTTTAGCACGTCGTGAAGATAAAAACCATATGGAAACATTGCATCGACAGAAGATTCATCCGATTGATTATGTTGTCTGTAATTTGTATCCATTTGAGCAGACAATCCAAAAACCCCAAGTGAGTCTTTTTGATGTTATTGAAAACATTGATATCGGTGGCCCAACGTTGATTCGAGCTGCAGCAAAAAATTATCCTGATGTGGTCGTACTGACGAATCCATCGCAGTATGCGGAGGTAGTTGCTGCCTTACGCGACGGTAAAAATATCAGTCTTGAACAGCGGAAACGTTTTGCTATTGAAGCATATGCACATACTGCGCAGTATGATACGATCATTGCTACGTATTTGCGTGGTTTATGGAGTGAGGAGATACTTCCTGATACTTTTTCAGTGACGATGCGGAAGGTTCAGGAGCTTCGATATGGAGAAAATCCGCATCAGAAAGCAGCATTTTACAAAGCAGTACCTGAGGTACATGAACCCTGTATTGTGAATGCAAAACAACTTCATGGAAAAGAACTGTCATATAACAATATTCTTGATGCCGACTGTGCTCTTGAATGCGTCAAAGAATTTACAATGCCCTCCTGTGTGATTATTAAACATGCGACTCCGTGTGGAATTGCATGTGCATCAACGTTGAAACAGGCATGGCTTGATGCATTTGCAACTGATACGTATTCACCATTTGGTGGCATTGTTGCATTTAACCGAGAGGTTGGAAAAGAGCTTGCCATGGAACTTTCAAAACAGTTTCTTGAGGTTATTATTGCACCGAATTACAGTCCTGATGCAGTACATATTCTTTCTCAGAAGAAAAATGTACGACTCTTAAAGGTAGAAAACATTGATCATTTTGAACAACGGAAAGGGTTGCAACTCCGAAGTGTTGTAGGGGGGTTTCTTGTCCAAGAGCGAGATGTTTGGTTTTCTGAGTTAAAAAACTGGAAAACGGTTACGAAACTACAACCAGATGAAAAAACGCTTGAGACTATGATGTTTGCAGTGAAATGTGTGAAACATGTAAAATCAAACTCAGTTCTTTTTGCAAAGGATACGAGAACTGTTGCAATTGGGGGTGGTCAGACTTCTCGGGTTGATGCAACATGGATTGCGACACACAAGGGTAAGGAGAATATTCAAGGGTCAGTGATGGCTAGCGATGCATTTTTCCCGTTTCGAGATGCGGTTGATGTCGCTGCACAAGCAGGTGTTCGAGCTATTGTTCAGCCTGGTGGAAGTATCAGGGATGACGAGGTTATTCAAGCGGCAGATGAACATAATCTGATCATGGTGTTTACTGGACAGCGGTACTTTAGACATTGATTGAAAACCAATGCTGGTTTTGTATCCAAATTTTTTTATCCTCTAGCTTGATATGTCAGCAGATGAAATTTCATATGAGTCATCGTGATGGTGCTGCGCGAATTGGTAACATCATGATTTCTGAACAGCAGGTTACAACACCAACGATTGTGTTCGTTGAGACGTCTCGATGTAGATCTCCTGTTTTTGCTGATATTATAGTGACTAAAGAGCCGGGGAAGAAACCTGATGGGAAACCAAGGTTGCTTCTTGATCAGAGTTTATTTACCACAGCTCTTAATCCTGAGGAAGAATCTGTATCAAGTTCTTTGTTTTTTCCCTCTGATGTTTCAGCTGAGCTGCATCGGTATGCATATGAATATACCAAACAGCATAGCACCCAGCCGTACTGTGTTATACCTGCGAATCTCGAATGTCTTGATTTGTTTACGAACAATAATCATGTGGTTCTCTGGATTGTTGCTGGTGCGCGACAGGCATTTCTCCGGGTTGAGTTATTTGTTTTTTTCCTTTTGAAACTTCGGGAGCAGGTCGGATATGAAAAAATCGTATATTTACCTTCGTTAGGAGAGCCAAGGAATCTTGCTTTACTGTCGTATATGGGTGTTGATTTGTTTGATTCGATGGCCGCATTTCTCAACGCACGGAATAATATTTTTCTTTTTCCGACAGGAAATATTCAAAAGGACCTGCTTCGTGAAGTGCCGTGTAGTTGTCCAGCATGTACCACTGCGCATCACGATCCACAGCAGATGGATTCTGATGACATCCTTCTGCATAATTATTCTGTGATGGTTCAGGAGATCTGTTTAATTCGACATGCGATTCTTCAGGGAAATCTACGAGATCTGGTTGAACAACGAGTACGGAGTAGTCCTCATCAAGCTGCGATTCTCCGAGTTCTTGATGCTGAGAAGTACTCTTTTTTTGAAGAGCGAATGCCAATTACCAGAAAGACGGTTCTTTGTGCCACAACCAAAGATGCTCTGCACAGACCTGAGATCCGTCGTTTTCAGGAGCGATTACTTTCTCGTTATGCTAAGCCATCAAGTGCTAAAATTCTTTTATTGTTACCCTGTTCAGCGCGAAAGCCGTACTCATTTTCACCTTCGCACCGGCGATTCCAAAGCGTTCTACAGCAGGTGGAAAACTCTGCATGTATTCATGAAGTGATGGTAACTTCACCATTGGGTCTCGTTCCTCGAGAGTTAGAGCTTGTGTATCCTGCTGCTCGGTATGATATTGCTGTTACAGGGGTATGGGATGAAGATGAAAAGAAGATGATTCAGGAACTTCTCCAGCAGTATCTCGAAAAAAACAGATATGATGCTGTCTTTATTCATCTTCCGAAGGTTATGCAAGAGTTTCTTGGTGAGGTACTTCCTGATTCAACGGTAACATGTGTTGATGATCCCTCCTCTGAGAAATCTTTACAAAAACTTTTTTCGATATTGAGTAGTTTTTCAAGTGGTAAATCGGTGTGTGATCTGCGAAAAAGAATCATTGAAAATCTGTACAGTCTTGCTTTATATCAGTTTGATCAGAAGATTACTGACCGATTATTCAGTGGTGTTGAGGTTCGAGGAAAATATCCTTTCTATAAACTTATGCATCATAGCCGGCAACTTGGTATGCTCACGCAGGAACGAGGATTGTTGTCGCTCACTTTAGAAGGAGCAATGCATATTGGCACATGGGATCATTACTGGGTTGATATCTTTGATGATTTTCCGTTAAAAGGATCGGTATTTGCACCAGGAGTTGAACATGCAGATCCGTTAATACGGGTAGGCGATGAGGTTGTCATCCGACGAGATCATAGGGTTTGTGGTGTTGGTGTTGCAGTGATGAACGGGGTTGAGATGGTACAACTTTCGCATGGTGAAGCTGTAAAATTGCGGCATCATTGTTGATCTGTTTGTTTCATGGTGTTTTGTTTGCCGCAGTATGGGCAAACGAGAATTGAGATTTCAGCAACCGGTTGGGTACCTTCAGCCCACAGCGAGACCGACTCATTGCAATCACTACAGGTGAATGTAATTCGTGCAGATTTTTTCTCAGGTATTTCAGCGGTTATAACTGTTGGTTTTTTTGGGATGCGACCAAGATAGCCGCAGTCAGGGCAGGTGAGCAGGAATTCTTTTTTGTTGTTCTTTTTTGACTTTTTTACTGCAAAGATGCCATAGCATTTCGGACATTTGAAATGATGGAGGTTTCCTTTGAGTGTCTTTTCGAATTCTTCGACAATGTTTTTTTCTTCCTTTGGTTTTTGTTGCCGAATGGTGACGGAGATCATTATGATGAGCAGAATGATGAGAATACTGTATATCACCATGATTTCGAGCATCCATCCTTGGTTGGTGATAATATCAAAAAGTGATATGAGGAATACAGCGATTCCAAGGAAAAGGAATGCAAGGATTGCCGGTTTTTGTTTCTGGATCATTGTTTCATCCTCCGTAGGCCAAACCAGACAAGGATCATAAGAAAACCAAACAGAATCACTGATGCTATAAGATAGTTGATATGTTCAAGAATTCGTTCATTGATCGTACCAAACAGTGTGTTTTTTTCTTGTGGATTTGTTCCTTGTTGATATTCTTCAAGATTGGTGTATCCATCGTTATCAAGATCACCTGATGCATCAGTTGGATCTCGAGGATTCAAACCATAGAGCATCTCCCACGTATCAGACATACCATCGCTATCGGTATCATTGAGATCCTGGGTGATCCAGAATTCTTGGTCAGGGGTTTGTCGTCGATTTCCAATAGTATCTTCAGCGGTTATCCGGTATCGATATCGACCTTGCTTGGTGAAATTCAGGGAGATGCTATAAGTATGTGAGTCTTTTTGTTGGTCAAGGGTATGATTCTCGTACGTGCTATCTGGAAATTGTAGGTGTATCCAAACGGAGGAGATATTGTTGATATCTGTGACGATACAGCTCATTGTCAGAGGTTTTCCAACAAGTTGTACTGAGGGGTGTACACCGTAGTAGTCAAACACCGGTGGTGTTGTATCTTCAACGATTTCAAAAGAACTGTTTTTCCAGCTTTTTTTCACTGCAGCTGAAGCATCAGTTGCAAGGATTGAAATGTTATAGATTCCAAGGATTTTGGTGTGTGTAAAAATATAGGTATATTGATTGTTTGAGGATGCATTGAGGATTTTTGTGTACCTCGTGTTTTCTGGGTTTTTGATACGTATAGTTACATTTCGGATACCAGAAGCATCGGTGATCTGTGCGGTGATGGTTACTTTTTGGCCACGTTCGTAGGTACCAAGAGGTGTGAGGAGAATCACTGGTGCAAGATTTTCGGTTTTATTCACTTTCAGCCGATAGGAGAAAAATGCTTTACTATTATTTTCTAGGTAGTAATCAGGTTTGAGGGAAGTAGCAAGGACTTTGAACCCGACAATCCATTCCCCGGTTTGACCATAGTGTGCAGAAGGCCAATTGAGTGTGATGTTTTTTGTCTCATTGATTGCAAGGGTAATCAGAGTACTGTTTTTAACTGAAGAGTAGTACATGATATTTTGGGTGTTTTGTTCCAGGTAGAGATTTACGGTGTAGTTGACTGCTTTTCCACGTCCTGAGTTTTTAATATTTGCTGAGAGTGGAACTGGTGTTTCTTCTTGGAATATTGTTGGTGGTACATAGATACTCACGATCCCAAGATCCGGTGTTCCTTCAATGGAAAGTGATGCTGATTTGTTGTTGTTATTGTTGTTTGACTCTGGTATTTTGTTTAACGGGTCAACGTATACTGATACTGTATAGGTTCCTTTGGTTGCGGCGTACCAGGTGAAAGAAACCGTATTTGATCCTTTCGAGAGATTGACTTTTGGTTTTGAGCTTACTTTGTTGTACACACCGTTGATATACACAGAAATGTTGACATTATTAACCGAGGCATTCCGTGCGGTGATCTGGATTGTGATGAGGATGGTGTTCCCCTCATAGATGGGTGAATCTTGCGGGAATTCAGATGAAAAACGGATGTTTTCAAGGATCAAGTCAGGGTAGCCAACATAGAAACGTATCCGGAGAATTTCGGTTTGATATCCTGCATGGTCAAAACCAAGGAGTTCTAACGTCCAGTTTCCTTTTTGAGCTGGTGAAAAGGTTTCAATGGTCTTCCAGGTGAGAGAATTTGTGGTCGTGAGCGGTTTCGAATGATCAAAGTTTCCTTCTTTGGAGAAACGAGCAGTAGCATTGTTGGCATATGCTGTACTGCTCATGTTGATGTAGAGTTTTTGATTAGGAATATAAAACGTGTTGATAGTCTGGAGTTGTTCGAACCACCATCCTTCAGCTGAACCTTTGAATTGAACACTTGGGTTTCCTGAGGGTTGCATAAAAGGCAGTTCAGGGAGCACCGATCGAACGCCTGGGTTTTCTTTGACGTCGAAGTAGAGGTAGTAATATGCAGGAGCGGTTATTTGCCAGATGAGAGTTCCTTGAGCATTGGTTACATTATGATATGAATTGGTTTTATTAAAAGAGACATTGGTGATGAGGCTATGCATTGAACCATTTTCGTTGTATCTAATGATTCGAATTGAGGTATTATCAAAGGTTTTATTGACGACGCCAAGATTTTTCAGAAGTTGGGTAAAATTCACTGCTACTGAGAGATTACCTGTTCCTGCGATGTTGTAGAATTGTCGGTAATGCCAGCTAGTATTCCACCAGGTAAGCCGGCTTGCGTCTACAGATACACTACGAATTTTTTGATTGTTGTTTTCATCATATTCTTCGATGATATTGTTCGGATCGACCCGTATTTTGAGTTCATAGGGTCCGAATCGATGTGGTATCCATGCAAATGAGAGATTTATGTGTGTTCCTCGAGCTAGCCCTTCGATGATTTGATGTTGTTTGATGGTGTTGTTAACGTAAAATGATACATTGATTTGTTTTGTGGTGTTTTTTCCAAGATTCGTGACTTGTATGAAAAGTGATAGTTGTTCACCAACCCGTGGTTTTCCTGAAAGAAAAATATCGCTGCTGAAGGTGAGATCAGTGTCTCGCTCGCGGACATCCATGATTTGTTCATAGATATTGTTGTTTTCGTCAAGCTCCTGAAGTGTATTCTGAGGATCTATAACGATTCTGATATTTCGTTGGGTTGTGGCTCCTAGGGTTGCGGTCCATGAGAGATTCAAATATCGGATCCCGTCGAGAGGCAATTCTTGAGAATAACTACTGGTTGCAACGGTAGTTCCATCAACAAGGAGTGCGTTTGTAATGATCGTTCCTGTGGTAATATTTTTTGTTCCTATGTTTTTGATGCGAACCGTGATGCTGACAAGATTGCCTTCAATAACGGTGGTTGGAGCGTCAACCGAATATATGATGAGATCAGGCAGTGTTTCAGCTGGAGTAGAGGTACCGCTCATATTTACGAAGAAAAAGAAACTGAAGATGATGCAGATCAGCTTTCTTGGAAAACAGGAACCTCGTTTGTTTGTCATAAGGTATACCACCTACTTTTTGGTGATTTTTGCTATATATCATCTAGAATTATATATAAATATTTGTTTACAATTTTAAGCATTTTTTATGCTATATCAGTATGGAAGCATTTCAGGTTGACTATCTCCAGGTGGTTTGTGTGTATTGTTTGCTAAGACTCGAAAAAAGATTTCGATGTTGAGGCGACGGCGGGGTGTACACCGTATAGTTTTGTTCAGACACATAAGGTACTATGATACATGAAGGATGCTGGGTATCAATGTACAGCGTGTTTTCTGCAATACGATACGTCGTATTTTGATACATTGCATCATTGGTGTTTGGGTTTGCTAGAAATCGCGGATAGTTGGATGAAGAGATTGCAATGCGGATCTGATGACCGGTATTCCAGATATAGGAAATACTCCATAAATCAACAGTTATTTCGTAAATCTCTCCAGGTTGCATAAATTCCCAGTGGTCAAAACCATGTCGATTGCGCATACGCAGAATACCATCAGTGATGAGCATGGACCGACCATCAGGATAAACATCAGTGAGTTTAACGGTGAAATCAGTGTCAGGACAATCTGAGGAGACAAACAATTTTGCTTGAATTGGACCGGTTACCTCGTAGGGCTGGTCGAGGACCGGGCTGGTGAACACGAGGACATCGTCACGCTGTTCAACCTCTCGTTGATCATAGGGACCAGCTGGGAGATTCAGGTTACGCCCTCCTCGTGTTGGGACCGGGTTGGTAGGATTATACTGGTAGGTTTTTGGTGGGGCATCTCCTGGAGGTTGTTGTTTGAGTGTTCCATCTCCGTGGAGGTACCAGGTGTGCTGTGTTGCGGGGATCGGCCAGATATCTGAGAACCGCCATTCGTTACCTGGTGCAGAGGCATTGGTAACATCTCCCATGACGTAGTAGGTTACTGCTGGCCAGTTTTCAAAACCTGTGTTTTTTCCCATGGTGTACATCTTGGTCATATTCCAAAAAAGTTCAGCAGAAAAGGTATCAATTGCGTTCGGTGGATATCTGAGTTCCCCTTGGATCCGTGAGTATGAACCGCTATGAGTCCATGGCCCGATGATAAGTTTTGATTTTCCTTGAGCTCCAGATCCACCATAGTATTGATATCCCATGAAACCGTCGATTGTTCCTTGGGTGAAACAGTCATACCAGCCGCCGATGTGAATTGCAGGAACGTTGATATCCTGCCAGTTATCTGCAAGTGATACGTTCGTCCAGTAATCTAAGGTGTAGTTTTCATGAGCGAGGAGTTCTGGGATGATATAACCACTTCCTTGACTGTTGAGCCAACCTTCTACTAATGCTTTTTGAAATTGTCCACCAGGATAAATCGCATGTTTGTACAGATCCGGGGTTGCCACTTGGATATATTGGCATGCAAGACTTGGCGGATTCTCACCGGCCATAAGATACTGAATAATGCCAAGTGCTGAGCCGCCGAATGTTGCAATCTTCTTATTTGACCAGGTTTGGTTTGAGATCCAAAGAAGTGTATCGTACCCATCATAGTGATCGTTTTTGAATACGGTGTCTTTCCCTTCTGAATTGAACCGCCCTCTGACATCTTGAATGATCATTGGCCAGCCTTTCAAAGCAACCAGGGACCCAAACATTCCTAAGCTCTGTTTGTTGTAGGGTGTTCGGATGAGGATCGAACCGTGTGGTTCGTTACGCTGTGTTCTTCTCACATAGACGTCGGTTGCCAGGTGGACACCATCACGCATTTCTACCATGTAGCTTGTTGGTTTGATGCATCCTGATGAAAAAAGAGTGGTGAGTATCACACAGCCACATAGTCCAAAGAATACTATTTTTTTGAGAGAATTATTCAAGATGTATACCTCCGTATTAACTATTTGATAACAAGGTTTGCTGATTTAAATATTTTCTATCTTTAGTGCATCAACAGGATGTGGGGGGGACAGGTTATCATCGATGCAGTGTTGTTTTCGAATCAAATTTTTTCCTGCATGAATAAATATCTTGAAAGATCCTGCTGTTGCCTACTGGATTTTTTGATATTTATTTCGTAGGAACAAATGATTCACTGTTAGAAAACCAAGCATTGTCCCAAGAAGAATACCAACTAAGGAAAAAATCTTCTCAACAATAGAGGATGATTCCATATTTTGAAGAGCAATGCCACAAATCATGATCGTAGCTACACCGATAATATACTGGACATATGTATCAATCCGTGATTTTTTCGCAGATTGTTTCTGTGTTGATTTTGATGATGAAGCTTGAACCAACAACTGGCAATGATCACAGTACCATTGTTTACTCTGTGGCATCAATCGAAGTGGTGAATCACACTCAGAACAATGAGGATGATGATAAATAGCTGGTTTTGTCTTTGTTTTTCCAATCTGCCCAAGTAATGGTGACCGAATACTTCGTTTTAAAAGAAACGGACTAATAAGAGAACTAATGATAATTAATAGCAAGGTTGATATCTTGATCTGATTTGCAAGGATCCCATTTGGCTCGCCAAAAATATGATTATCAATCCCCGTGGTTACGATAATCAATGCAACACCCATCACCGGCATCATACCAATACCTACACTGATGGAATCACGACGGTTTAATCCTGCAAGACGAGCACCTACAGATCCTCCAAGAAAATTTGAAACAAGACCAGTTATTACAAAAGCAACAATAAAAAAGATTAATGAACTTAGATCTGCAGCTTCAAATAAATACCAAAAATTAAACGTGGCTCCAACCCAGACGAAAAACAGTGGTATAAAAAAGGCATACCCGATAGTTTTTATAAATTCACAGAGTTGATGTTCACGATGTGTTTTTCTGATAAAAAGACCTGCGATAAAAGCACCGATGATCGCGGTGATACCAAGATTTTCAGCAAATGCTGCAAACAAAAAACAAATGATCAAACCAAACATTAAAACGACGGCAGGGCTTTTTTCAGCAATCTTTGTTTTCTTGAGAAAATGACCAATGATAACACCAAGAGAGATCGTACAACTAAAAAAGAGAAGAATCTGAACAACTAAACCCCACGAGTTTCCTGTTCGAAAAACCAACGCAAAAATAATCATTGCAAGGATATCATTTACCACAATTGCTGTATTTAACGTTAAACCAATCCGTGTCGACAACATATCAATATCTGTAAGAATCCGGATAGCTATTGTTGCTGATGTTGCAAGAAGGATAGTTCCAAGTGCCATACTTTGCAGGAGATCTAGTGAAAAAAATAGCCCGACGATTGTTCCAAAACAAAAAGGAATAATTACACCAAATAAACCTGCAAGAATTCCTGATCTTTTTGTTTTTTTTAAATCAGAAATATTGGTTTCAAGGCCAACAATAAATAACAGAAATACAACGCCGATAAATGCAATTTCTTTAAACTCTTCTGAGGTGAGGTCAAGGGTGAATGTGATAAATGTTGTGTCGAAAAGTGTTATGGTTGATCCTGAGAGCGAGCCAAGCAAACTTGGACCAAGAATAATGCCGCCGATGATTTCTCCGATAACACCGGGTTGTTTGATTTTCTCAAAAAGAAAACCAAAACTTTTTGCACAAATAATCGCCAGCGCTATTTCAAGTAACATAGCTTGCATCCCGGATGTACCATAAATAAAAACTAGGTATATAAAATCTTATGAGTGCATACGAAAAACAGGAGATCAAAGACTTCAAAAAATGAAAATCTGTAAAATAAAAAATATTTATGAAAAATATTTATATATGTCTTGTAACATAGTTAATTATCAAGGGGGAGTTATAATACTTAAAAAAACAACCATTGCAAAAATAAGTGTAACAATTCTGTTTTTTTTCTTAATTTCGGGTCCAGCTGTCAGCTCGACTCTTGCGGTGAGAAATTCCTTTCAACCAACGACCATGAAACTTTTTTCTCACTTCAGTAAAACGCGTTTATCGACCATAGGATCAAACGTTTGGGAGGATACCTTTGAGGATACCACAAAAATTGATTTCACACCACCAGGTGAAGGGATCACAGATAATATCATTGTTTCAGATGGAAAAGTCACCATGCAAAACACAATTCCAGCATGGACCGATCCGACCTTCACAAAAATGAAGTCGATCCTTCTGAACAACCCTGGACCCCAACGTCAAAACCATGTCATCAAACTTAGTATCTCTTATGATTCAGATATGCAACCAGATTTTCGAGATATCAGATTCAAGCATCAACAAAACCCGACGACCTGGCTTGCGTATTGGATTGAATATAAAAATACAACTACTGCTATTGTTTGGGTTAAAATTATTACGCTTCCAGCAGGGCAAAGCATCTTGTATCTTTTCTATGGAAAACCTGATGCAACAAGCGCAAGCAACTTCAACAATGTTTTCTCAGGCTGGTCGAAGAAATGGACCAATGACATCCAAATATCAAATCAACCTAGTTCTCAGAGTGCAGAAGATGCTGATGTCGCCTATGGAAACAACCGGTATCTCGTCTGTTGGGATGAAGGAACAACCTCACCCCCCTACTATCGCGGTATCGAAGGTAAAATCTTTGATTCTGAGGGAAACGTTGTTGTCAACACCTTTGTCATCCAAGAGAACCCTGGAAGTCCCTATCGGTATGAAAACCCGTCGGCAGCCTATGGTGGAGGTCGTTTTTTCGTTGCTTACAATTATTTTGCCACTCCAATTGATCCTTCATCGCAAGACGTTCATGCACGACTTGTGAGTACTCAGGGAACCATCATTGGATCAGAAATTATCGTCAGCAGTCAAACCAACCGTCAAATGAACCCCCATGTTTCTTTTGACAGTGTCAATAATCGATTCTGTGTTATCTGGCAGGATGCACGAAACGGTGTTACTGATTATAACCTGTATGCCAAGCTCTACGACACTTCTGGTACTCAAATTGGTGGTGAGAAGACAATCTGTAGTTTAACAAACAGCCAGCTTGAACCATGGTCAGCATTTGATCCGATCACCCGGCGGTATCTGATTGTTTGGGAAGATGGCGTTGACGCATCATCAGGTCCTTTTGATATCTACGCAGGGTTATTTGATAGTAATCTGAATTTAATTGGAAACTATATCCTTGTTGCTGATGGGACAACCTCGGTTGATTATAATTGGCCCGCAGTTGGTTTTTCTGAAACCACGAAACGGTATCTTGTTGCATGGAGTCAAAGTGATATCAGTTCTGGTGATTACTACGGAAACATCTGGGGGAAGATCTATGATGCGAATGGAAATCTTGTCGTCAACACCTTTCAAATAGCAGCAGGTGAGTATGTTCGAACTGATGTGCAGCCATTTCTGAGCAGCTCCTATCTTGTCACCTATGATAGCGGGAATAAAATCTATGGGAAACTTATCGGCCCGAATGGTGAACTCATTACCAGTGAGATTCAAATCTGCTCCAGCAGCGGTCTTGCAAATTGGGCAAACACTGCCGGTGATCTCTCTAAAGTCTTTGTCGGGTGGGAGGATAAACGTCTCTCATCGACATATAAATATATTTTTGGAAACATACTCAATCTCACCACTCGTATCGCACCAGACATCACGTATACTTTTGGTGATGAACAAACCGTTATTCTAACTGCACATGTCACCTCGATTCCTATACAGCCTGCTGAACTTAATACCTGGAGATCATTCGCTGCGGTTTTTTCAGGAAGTATTACTTACGATATACTCGATGGAATTACAGGGTCTCTCCTCATCCAAGCAATTCCCTCTGGTGGTTCCCTTGAAAGCCTTACCGCGTCGTCGATTCGTTTGAAAGCGACCTTGACGAGAGCAGCACCATCTACGTCACCTGCACTTGACACTTGGAATGTCACTTGGCAGATCAACAGCCCTCCGAACATTCCTAGTGCCCCCTCTCCCTCGAATGGTGCGCCACGCGTTGGTTTCACACCGGTTCTCTCATGGATTGGCGGAGATCCAGATGTTGGTGATACGGTGACTTATGATGTATATTTTGGATCAGTTAATCCTCCGCCGAAACAGGTAAGTAATCAAACCGGAACTACATATACTCCTGGTCTTCTCAATCAAGGAACAACCTATTACTGGAGGATTGTTGCTTGGGATGATCATCAAGCATCAGCAAGTGGTGATACTTGGTTTTTTACAACGAACTATCCTCCCTATCAACCAAGCAATCCGTTTCCCTTACATCATGCAACCGATATTGATGTCAATGTGGTGGTATCATGGATTGGCGGAGATCCAGATGTTGGTGATACGGTGACTTATGATGTATATTTTGGATCAGTTAATCCTCCGCCGAAACAGGTAAGTAATCAAACCGGAACTACGTATACTCCTGGAACATTGCAGTACCTGACGACATATTATTGGAAAGTCGTTGCATGGGATGCACTGGGATGTTCTACATCAAGTGTTGTGTGGGATTTTACCACGTTGTACGTTCCAAATAATCCGCCATACCAACCGAGTAACCCACTGCCAAACCATCATGCTGAAGGTGTTGCAATCACCACAGATCTCAACTGGTCTGGAGGAGATCCCGATCCCTACGATACGGTTTCGTATGATGTGTACTTTGGAACGACGAATCCTCCACCGTTACTCGTTATCCGTCATCCATTCAATACGTATGATCTTGGTATCCTCATGTATAATACAACCTATTATTGGAAAATCGTTGCATGGGATAACCGCGGCGCTTCAACAACGGGGCCGTTGTGGGATTTTACTACTGTTGAAGAACTCAACCTTCCACCGTATCTTCCTTCAGATCCAAACCCTCCAAATCATGCTGACAATGTAAGTATTACCATCAGTCTTTCTTGGACTGGTGGTGATCCAAATCAAGCAGACACGGTTACGTATGATGTGTATTTTGGATCAGTTAATCCTCCGCCGAAAAAAGTCAGTAACAGTACTACCTCTCAGTATGCACCAGGGATACTCGCCTATGAAACAGTCTATTATTGGAGAGTTATCGCTTGGGATTCCCATCAGCTTTCGACAGTAGGCGCTCTTTGGGATTTCACTACCGAGTCATTTATTAACTACCCGCCAAGCAAACCAACTAACCCTCAACCCAGTGATGGTGCAACTAATGTTTCCCCTCCGGTGACGCTAAGCTGGAGTGCAGATGATCCAAACCCTGATGATACCGTACTGTTTGATCTGTATTTTGGTACGAGCATGCCCATGCAAAAAATTGCAAGCAACCTTACCCAATCATCATATCAACTTGGGCTCGTAGCATATAATACCACCTATTATTGGAAGATTTTCTGTAAAGATATTCACGGTGCAGTTACCGAGGGGGACACCTGGCGGTTTACTACGCTGCGAGACCCCAATCCTCCAAGTATTACCATCAAAAAACCGGAAAATGCTCTCTATATCATGAATAAAAAGATACTCTCATTTCCAGTGCCATGTATCATTGGAACTATTGATGTTGATGTAGAAGTTACTGATCAAGAATCAGGTGTAGATCGAGTTGAATTCTACCTCGATGGTATCCTTCAGCAAACCAGTACTACACCGCCGTATCGCTGGACATGGTCGGCACGATCCTTTTTCTTCTACTACATAACTATAGTTGCTTATGATGTGAATAACAATAGTAGAACCTCCGAAGTCAAAGTATGGAAATTCTTCTAAAAACAATCGTTTCTTTAAATTTTGTTTTGATTCAGCGGTAGCTGTTCCTATTTTTTTGTGTGAAAACATTTTCATAATTTACTAATATTTCACTCACAATTGTCCATGCAGGAACCATCTCTTGGTAGAGTGATACCACCGTATCAGCTAGATCATGAAGATTACAACGAAATGATCCTTTTGGAAAACCACCAATGATACATACCAACTCCTGTTTTTTTTGTTTTTTGAGTTCTTTAAAAATTAGAGGTAGTTGAATCTCATGATTTCCTGTGTCAAAGCCAAGAACTACGTCTGCCGGATATCTTTTCAAAATTTTTTGGATTGTGTAGTCTTTTTCTATGGTAAGTAATGGATTTTGCTCATCAGGTACACACTGTTTTTCAAAGAGTTGTTCAATAAGTCCAACAAAACGATCATAGTTTTTAATTACTCGGGTGCTCGGATTAATCGATATCAACTCATCGTTTCGTGTATGGATTAACACTCTGAGCATATTTTTTTTATTAAGAATTGAATCTAAAGCAACTAACAAGCAGGTATGAACAATGTCAGGTCGTCCACGCTGCTCAGCATCAGGTAGCGCCCACATCGCATTATGGTGCAAGCTAGAATCAAGAATGATCTCAGATGGCTTCTTGTTTCGCCGCCTTGCAGTTGCAACAACTACTGGATGAGACCATAGTTCTTCAGGAACCAGTTCCAATGCTGCTTCGGCAATCAAGAGATGTAGCATAGCTCCTCTTCACTAGCTTAAGATTTCATGCAGCAAATTCTTTTGTGTCGCATATTTGATTTCTTGTGCGATCCGCCGACCAGTCGATAAATCAGGTTGTATTAAATCAGAATAGGGTGAACCAGAAATGTACGGGTTGGTTCCTGCAACAATACGGGCAGATATCTCAAAAACCTTAAACTCTAAATCTTCAGTTACTACAGTTTCAAGGCAGAACGAACCAATAACACCGCCAAACAATTCAAGTGATTTCTCAACCACTGCTTCACCCATTTTGAAAACCTTTGGTAGTAATGACTCCCGCATCACAATCGGAATATTGCCTGTTACGACAAACGTTGGATGAATACCAATTTCTTCAAGCTCGGCAATTGACCCAAGACGTTGCACCTCGTCAATCGTTGTTTCATCACGTCGATCCATTGATAGCAGCTGCAAACTTCCTTTACTCAGTTTATATGCATTGTTTTGAATCGGTGAATAAAAATAATGCAGATAATATCGAGTTCCCATGACAAACTCTTGGATGAAAAACGGTTTCGAAGTATCAACGCGTTTTTTAAATTCTTCATAAGTTTTTGCAACAAAAAAACCTTTCCCTCCTTTAGCACCATGATACTTTACAATCACGGGTTTATTAATCTCTTTTGGATCGGTGATCTGTCGGGGCATTGTGATCCCAGCGCCTTCAAGCCATTGTTTTTCTTTCTTCCGATCAGATTCCCATATGAGCACATGACGATTACCAAATGTAGGAAGCATTAGTTTTATGAATTTTTCCGCACCGAGATACTCAACAAAGGAACCATGTGGAATCACAATAACATTTTTTTCTAAAAGTTCATCAGCATATTTGATAATATCAGAATATTTGTCAACAATGAAAAACTCATCAGGTTTTCCCAATGGAAATGCATCATAAAATTTTTTGACGTCACCGACTGAAATCCCAAGTGTTTTGAATCCTTCTTTTTTTGCCCCGTTAAAAATCTGCAGACTTGAATGGGAACAAACTGTAGCGATTACAAGATTCTTTGTATCGTAATCCGCGAGCATTTCCTTGATTGAAACATCAGCCATTCGGTTGTGCCTCCTAGCAACCATATAAAATAGGGTTATTTTATCAGTTTCGATTATACTCATTTTGTTTTTATTTTAGAAAAACCGGTGAAGTATCACTGAACTGAGAAGATACATAAAGATTCCTTAGTCACTCCAGAAAATTAACAAACTGTTCATTTCTACAGCAATTTATCTGTTAAAATCGCTTTTTGTTTTCCCGAAGCGATTCGACAATTTCTTTTCCAAAATCAGTTAGGCGATACAATTTAATATCCTTATTTTTTCCCCCGTCGATCTGTTCAACAAGATGAAGGCTCATCAGTGATTCGTCATCTCGATATCGAAGGTTCATACCTCGTATCGCTCCAATGACATTTGTCGGTGTTGTTTTTACATTATATGCAATCTCAGAAGTATAACTACCACTCGGACTGATATCGAAAAGATATTCTGTGATCTTCTTTCTGACACTACTTCTCCGAAGTGCTCGGATCACTAAAGGTTTAAGCATCTCTGGAGAAACTGTCGACTCATCTCTATCCTGCATCCCATCCACGTAGTAAAAAGTAATACGATTTCATATTTATAAATTAATCGGTTCTTTTCGACGTTGAGGAACTTTCACAATTGCTCATGAATACAACAATCGCAAACATCTCTTCGTTTTGGAGTAACTGTTATCGTCTGTTTTTGACACCATTTTTTTTACAGTGCTGCGATACCGGACATTTACTACACCAAGGTGCAATAGGAACGCAGATTCTTTGCCCAAAGATTACAAAAAAATGATTAAATTCATCCCAGTATTTTTCAGGTAATATTTTTTTTAAGGCATACTCTGTTTCCTCAGGTGTTTTCGTCTGAATCCATCCAAGGCGATTTGGGATACGATGGCAATGCGTATCAATTGGAAGATAGCCGTGTTTTTTATGACCATACACCATGACAATGTTTGCTGTTTTACGCCCGACACCTTTTAGTTTTAACAATTCATCGAAATCATCAGGAACTCTCCCAGCATAGTTTTCTATGATGTTACGACTGATCTCTTTGATCCGTTTCGCTTTCGTTTTATAAAAACCAACCGGATAAATCAATGATTCAAGATATGGATCTGATAACCGTAGAATTTTTTCTGGTGTATCATATCTGCGAAGGAGTTTTTCTGCTGCACGATCAGTCACCTCATCTTTTGTTCGAAGACTGAGAAGACAAGCGATAAGAACGGTGAATGGTGTTTGTGGATAGCTGTTTCTCCGACGAGAAACAACAGGATCGGTATATGTGTGAAGTTCTTTTCGAAGCAAGGAAAAAAATTGATCAAAATAGTTCTCAGTAATCATAGCTGATCTACCTAACTAACATCAAACAAATCATGAAAGCATTGTTACAATATCCGATATATCTCCATAGTATCATCAAGTGTCTTACCACCTTCAAGATACGCTTTCACCGAAAGAATACATTTTGAACACTGGCGAATGTTCCAAAGATAGGTATACGGCATATCAAAATCAGTATGCCTATGATGATCATTTACATAGAACTCTACTTTTTCCACGTGGTACGTATTTACACCGAGAACTGTGGCACGTAGTTCAATATGTCCAAGCACGAGTGTGAATGGAAATGAACGGCGTTCGATCCCTCTGAAATAGAGATATTTCTGCTGCGGGTAAATAATCGAAACAGAGGGCTGCATAGAATTCTGATCCACCGGGATAAACTCGATACCATCATTGTCTGGACCAACGTAACGTTCTGTGGAAAAAATATCCACCGAGGTATTCCAATGTTCATGGACACCAAGGCTCTGATTCAGAAAAACACCATCTCCCTCAGGATCATAAACATTCGGCGGGGGCACTGCTGACTGATGCAGATAATTCTGCGATCCTTCAACAGGATTGGTGCCTTCAGCATATAAAAAATCAAACATCACTGAATCAAGAGCAACTGGGTCTTGAGAAAAAAACAAACTATTCGTCCAATCATTGTTGAATGGATACATCATGAATTTTTCAATTGTCCGATGATCATTCTTAGTTGCATACAAACCATCGCCGATATAGAGGAGTGTTTTTCCACCGAGCTGATTGCTGGCAAATAGGTCGGTCTGTGGTGTAGGATGACCAGGAGTAAATGCAGCAGTATGATACGGATGAACATCAGCAACTGGTTCAATCCAACAGCCGAAAAAATTTTTTCCAGCAAGAGTTACACCTTGATTAATTGGGTGTCGTTTTAGTAGCGGCATGTTGATGAGATACTTTGCCTCGGTAACTACGGTAGGTAGAGTCCGGGTCAAATGGGTTTCATCAGCTAAAAAAAGTTTCACGGTACTTGGTATAACTTTGCTTCGACCAGGTGCTCCTCCTTGAGCATCAACATAATGAACATTTGGGTACAGCGGGGCGACAAGATCATAAAACCAGTTTGCCATACATCGAGATGCGTCAAACACGGTGATGTCTTCTTGAGCGGCACCGACCACGTTGACCAGCTGATGAAGCAGAGCAGCAACCACATATGGACTTGCATCAAGTTGATTATCTCTCCGAGGATATGGATTGAGATATGGTTCCCAGCAGTTATTCAAATTAATTTTGATCGCGATTTTTTCACCAGGTGCATATCCAACATCGCCAAAATCGTGTTTTTGGTTAAAGAAACGAAACAAACTATCCCAGGCTCCAGCATCGTTCGACTCGCCAGCGAGATGTTGTATTCCTGAGGATAGCATCGTATTAATCGCTGATTGATTATTATTCTCTGGATTCCACCAATACCCAGTGAGACGGGTTTCGGTTGCGTCTGGATTCCACACCCATACTACTCGACCAGGATGCAGACCTTGACCAACACCCAGTGGTTCATTCGGAACTGGATTCCACGCTGTTTTTTGTGTCATGTTTTGGGAGAAAAAACCAGCAGCGAATACGCCGCAAGAAACACTGCAGATAATCACACTACTAGCTAGAACAACAGGAGCAACAGCTGCGATTTTTATTTTTACATATCGAAACCACAGCAGTAGCCCACTTACAAGCAAACTCCAAAAAGCAAGATAGCTTGCTGCGATCGAAAGAGAAACCTGTTGACAAGGATACTGACACCGTGTTGGTTTTGGAACCACACGAATTAAAAACCATGCTACGCATCCAATGCCGATCAGATGAAACCAGATTCCTTTTTTACCGTAAAAATAGTTCATGAGGATATTTTTTTGATGCTGATGCGTATGTGAAATTATGAAACCCCCTAAGTCAAGTAATTTATACAAACAATACTAATATAAAGGTTTCCCTGTTTATAGCCAGATACTCATAGTTTCACACGCTACTTAGGTTTTTCTCTACCGGTAAAAGAAACCTGTGTCTTGGGCGCCGACAGGATGGAGAAAAATCATTTCATCGACGGTCGTATGGTGTTATGTCCATGAGTAAAGAAATGCGGAAACATCCGGACAAAAGAACAAATAAACTCAAAATCGCTTTTTATTGGGCTGCTAGTTGTGGAGGATGCGAAATCGCGGTTCTGGATATCAATGAACAACTACTTGATGTTGTCGAGGCAGCCGATATCCTTTTCTGGCCGGTTGCACTTGATACAAAATATAACGATGTCGAGGCATTTCCAGATAACCACATCGATGTCTGTTTCTTTAATGGTGCAATTAGAAACGAAGAACAGCAGCATCTCGCAGAACTTCTCAGAAAAAAATCTAAAACACTGATTGCTTTTGGCGCCTGCGCAGTCCACGGAGGTGTTCCGGGTCTTGCTAATTTATCAGATAAAAAAGAGATATTCAACACAGTCTACCATAATAACCCTTCGACACATAATCACAAGAAAATAGAGCCGCAAACAACAACAAAAACACCTGAAGGAACTCTAACGCTTCCTAAGTTTTATGATACTGTAAAAACCCTTGATCAGGTTGTCGAGGTTGACTACTATATTCCTGGCTGCCCACCAACACCAGATCTGATTATAAATGCATTTAACGCACTTGTTGAAAAAAAACTACCGCCAAAAGGAGCTGTACTCGCACCGTTAAAATCAGTGTGTGACGAATGTCGGTTTGAAAAAAGCGAGAAAAAAATCGGTAAAATCGTCCGCATTATCGATGTGGATAAAATCGAAGAAAAATGCTTACTTGAGCAAGGAATCATCTGTCTTGGGCCAGCAACAAGAGGCGGTTGCGCTGCTCGATGTCTTGAGGCAAATATGCCCTGTACAGGATGTGGTGGACCAACACCCAATGCTCTTGATCAAGGAGCAAAAATGATCTCAGCGCTTGCTTCAATTCTTGGTATCGACACTGAAGAAAAACAAACTGATGAACAAGTAGATCAACTCATCAATCAAATTGTTGACGTTGTCGGAACGTTCTACAAATATACGTTGCCGTCTTCACTACTGAAACGTAAGGTGATCCGATGAGAACCATCACCATTGATCCGATAACACGACTTGAAGGCCATGGAAAGATCAGTATCTTTCTCAACGCCCAAGGTGATGTTGAAAATGCGTATCTTCAGATTCCTGAGCTTCGTGGTTTTGAACAATTTGTCAGAGGGAGACGAGCAGAAGACATGCCGCAAATCACGTCACGTATCTGTGGTGTCTGCCCAGTCGCCCATCATTTTGCAGCAACAAAAGCACTTGATGCTGCCTATCATGTTGAACCACCGTCTACGGCTAAAAAACTTCGGGAATTGATGCACTGCGGGTATTTCATCTATGATCATATATTGCATTTTTATTATCTCGGGGGCCCTGATTTCATCGTTGGACCTGATGCACCAAAAGCACAGAGAAATATCTTAGGTGTTATTGAAAAAGCTGGGCTTGACATTGGAAAACAAGTCATTCAACATCGAGCATATGGCCAACAGATTACTGGAATTCTTGGTGGTAAAGCAACCCATCCTGTCTGCGGACTACCTGGTGGTGTATCCAAAGCATTAACTAGAGATGAAGTAACAGAAATAAAAAACAAGGCGAAATCCTGTGTTCGTTTTGCAGAATATAGTCTTACATTATTTCATGACATCGTCCTCAAAAATAAAGACTACGTGAACCTTATCAGAAGTGATCCGTATCAGCTACCAACCTATAATATGGGTCTTGTCGATCAAAAAAACAAGGTTAATTTTTATGATGGCATGATTCGCGTAACCGATCAGCAGGGAAAAGAGTTTTTAAAATTCAATGCACATGAATACACCAATCATATCGATGAACAAGTTGTTGACTGGACCTATATGAAATATCCCTATCTGAAAAAAGTCGGATGGAAAGGACTTACCGCAGGTAAAGACAGTGGTATTTACCGAGTCGGCCCGCTTGGAAGACTTAACGTAGCAGACGGGATGGCAACTCCTCGTGCACAGAAGGAGTATCAAAAGATGTATGAAACACTTGGGAGTAAACCAGTCAACTCGACATTGGCGTATCACTGGGCGCGACTTATTGAACTCCTCTATGCATCAGAACGGGCAGAAGAGATCATTAATGACCCGGATATTACCTCAACAAAAGTGCGAAACCCGATTGGTGAACCTGGCGAAGGAATCGGTGTTGTTGAGGCGGCACGAGGAACGTTAATCCATCACTATAAACTTACCAAGCAGGGGCTCATTGATTCAGCAAATATGATTGTGGCAACGACGAATAATGCTGGTGCGATTACCATGTCAATTCGTGATGCGGCTCGTAGTGTTATCAAAAAAGGAGTAATCAATGATGGCATACTCAATAAGATTGAGATGGCGTTTCGAGCTTATGATCCATGCTTTGGGTGCGCAACTCATACGTTGCCAGGGAATATGCCTCTTCATATAACTATCTATACGTATGAGAACAAAATCTGCACAACCATCATACGAAATTAAAAAGGAAAACAAGCCTATGAAAACAATTATTGTCGGTATTGGGAATCCAATTCTTGGCGATGATGGAGCAGGTATTCATGTTGTAGATGAGTTGAAAAAGCATCTCAACAATCAAGAGATCATCATTGAAACTGCGTCTACTGGTGGAATGAACCTACTTGACATGATCATCGGTTACGACCAAGCAATACTCATCGACACGATGAAAAAACCAGATCTTCAACCAGGAACCGTGCAGCAGTATGATATTTCAGAGTTACCAACGACGCATACCTACAATCCTCATGATGTAAGTCTCCCTGAAGCACTCCGTTTAGCACAGCAGCTCGGTCAGCAAAACCTTCCAAAAACCATCACTATCATTGGAATCAGCCTTCAAAGAGCACCACGTGTTTTTACCGATGTCCTCAGCCCACCGATAGCAGCAGCAGTTCCCAAAGCAGTAGAACTCACACTCAGTCTTCTTCAACATCATAAAAAAAACCTTAAGGAGAGCGATACCTGATGACTGAATTTGAACCAAGCATTGTTGGTTTTCTCTGCAACTGGTGTAGCTATGCTGGGGCAGATCTTGCAGGAACTAGCAGGATGAAATATCCACCGAATCTGAAGTCAATCAGAGTGATGTGTTCAGGTCGTGTTGACCCTGTTTTCATTCTTGAAGCACTTAGCAAAGGAGCAGATGGAGTATTGGTTGCAGGATGTCATCCTGGTGATTGTCATTATCAAAGTGGAAATTACAAGACGAATCGACGTATTAAACTATTAAAAAAACTACTTACTGATATGGGTCTAGAACATGAGCGCGTTCGATTCGAATATATTTCAGCGTCAGAAGGAAAAAAATTTGCGTCAGTAGTTGCTGATTTTGTCGCTGAACTTAAAAAGCTTGGGCCAACCCCATTAAAAGAACGATAATCTGATGGAACACTAATAAATAGAGAACAGATATACCTTTATACCTTCGTAGAGTAGGATGTTATGGGGAGAAAAATTATGGAAAACACAAATGTCCAACAACTTCTTGATAAAGCCAATAAACCTGGAAAAGATGCAATGCTGCTGCATCCTTTTTATAAAGGAAAAATTGAAGTTATTCCAAAATGCTGTATCCGTGATTTCAATGATTTTGCTATTTGGTATACCCCTGGTGTTGCGGCACCCTGTAAAGCAATTAAAAAAAATCCATCAAAGGTCTATGAACTTACCAACAAATGGAACACCATTGCAGTGGTCAGCGATGGAACACGAGTTCTTGGCCTTGGTGATATCGGACCGGAAGCAGGACTGCCAGTTATGGAGGGAAAATCACTGCTCTTCAAATATCTTGGAGGAGTTGATGCATATCCTCTTTGTCTTGACACCAAAGATCCAGAGGAGATCATCCAGATAGTTAAATGGCTTAAACCTAGTTTTGGCGGCATCAATCTTGAAGATATCGAAAAGCCAAAATGTTTCTACATCCTCGACCGGTTACGAAAAGAAATGGACATACCTGTGTGGCATGATGATCAGCAGGGAACGGCAACTATTGTCGTCGCTGGTGCTCTCAATGCGTTGAAGCTTGTCGGAAAAAAACTTGGCACAGCACAGGTTTGTATGATTGGAGCTGGTGCAGCAAACATAGCGATAGCCCGTATTTTAGTTGCAACAGGAGTGAAACAAAAAAACATCATCATGGTTGACAGCAAAGGTATCCTGCATCCCTCTCGAAAAGATCTTGAAAAAGAAAAACATGAAAATCCTGAAAAATGGAAGATATGTCTAAAATCAAATGGGCTTGGTCGAACTGGAGGGATGGCACAAGCATTTAAAAATTCAGATATCTGTATCGCTGCAAGTAAACCAGGACCTGGAACGATTAAAAAAGAATGGATTAAATCCATGGCTGATGACGCTATTGTTTTTGCAACGGCAAATCCAGTTCCAGAAATCTGGCCTTGGGAGGCACAAGCAGCAGGTGCACGGATTATCGCAACCGGCAGATCTGATTTTCCAAATCAAATCAATAATTCACTTGGTTTTCCTGGCATTTTCCGTGGAACTCTTGACGTTCGAGCAAAAACAATTACCGATGAGATGTGTATTGCTGCAGCAAAAGAACTTGCAAAAACTGCAGAAGATCAAGGTTTATCAGAAACCTATATTGTGCCAACCATGGATTCATGGGAGGTGTTTCCACGGGAAGCTGTTGCTGTCGGGTTAAAAGCAATTGAACAAGGTATCGCTCGGGTGAAGCCATCACGACAGGAACTCTATGATCATGCGATGAGTATCATTAAAAAAGCACGGGATGAAACCCAGTCACTCATGCGGCATGGTTTTATTGCAAACCCACCATAACTGCTGTTTTCTCCTGCCTCAACCGCCAACATAACCCTTATATGATACAAGTTGTTCAGGGGGTTAGACACTCTCGGGGATGAGTACATTAATTGATATTTCTTCCGAGAAAAACAAGGTGACTGCTCATGGAGAAACCTGTTTATATCGTTTCAAAAAAGGAGTTAGATTCGTTCGTCAACAAATTGATTGCTGATCAAACCTATGAGGTTGTTGGCGTTCAGGCAAAAGGGGAACGATTTTGGTTTGCCCCTCTGGAAAATGCTACAGATCTCAGACTTGATCATGATGTGACAATTCTTCCACCAAAAAAATATTTCCTTCCTCAGTATGAATCACTGATGACGTTTTCGCTGGAAAAACCCTTTGATGTCACACCAGCATCCAATGATAAACCACGGATTATCATCGGCATCCATCCCTATGATATTATTGCTCTCCAACAGTCAGACCTTGTGTATCTTGATGATCAAAAAGATGATTTTTACAAAAAACGACGAGACAATACACTCATTATCGGTTCAGATATCGAAACAGTATCAGATCGTTCCTTTGCAGGGAGTATGAACACCCATACGGTAAACGATGGTTTTGACCTCATGCTTACCCATATCAGCACAGAAACATATGCGGTAACCATCGGGTCTGATAAAGGAAAGGCACTCTTTGAACGATACGCAAAAGGAACTAAAGCAACATCACAAGAGTTGAAAACCATAGAAAAAATACGCAGGGAACTGCCAACGAAATATACACAGAAACTACGGCTTGATAAAAAGAAATGGTCGTCGGTTCTTGTAGCAAATTACCATCATGTAATTTGGGAGGAAAAGTCGAGTAAATGTGTTGAATGTAGCTCATGCACCATGGTCTGCCCAACCTGTTATTGTTACGATGTTCGAGAAGATGTAAGTTTAAATCTGAAAGATGGGAAACGGATTCGAACGTGGGATGGGTGCATGCTTCGTGATTTTACTAAAGTCGGTAGTGGTGAGATATTCCGGGAGGAGATTAAAGCTAGGTATCGTCACCGGTTCTTCAGAAAAGGAAACTATCTTCCAGAACGATATGGGTTTATAGCTTGTGTTGGTTGCGGTCGATGCGGCATTGCATGTCTTCCTGATATCGCTGATCCTTGTAAACTCTTTAATGATCTTGAAAAGCTGCCATCAGAAAAAGAAACTAGTTGTTTCTTCATCAAAGAAAAAACTGAGGTCGGTGAGAAAGGTATCATCCATATCCCTCGCAGTGCGACCATCAAAAAAGTTGCCCAATGTAATGAGCTTGACACGTTGTTTGAACTTGAACTTGATGATAAAAAACCACTTGGTCACAAACCAGGACAGTTTGTTGAGGTATCGGTTATGGGGTACGGTGAGGCTCCCTTTGGCATCTCATCTCCGCCATCAGATAAACCAGTGTTTGAAATCATGGTTCGCAAAATCGGTAATGTTACTTCAAAGCTTGTCAGCTTACAGCCTGGTGATAAAGTAGGTATTCGCGGGCCGCTTGGTAATGGTTTTAATATGGAACTCTTTGAAGGAAAAAACATGTTATTTGTTTCAGGTGGAACTGGGATGGTTCCGATGCGCTCCTTGATTAACTATGTTACCGATCCAAAACATCGGAAGAAATACAAAGATCTGATTATTTTGTATGGAGCAAAACGTCCGAAGGAAATCGTGTTTATGAATGATGTTGAAGTATGGAAAAAAGTTGACAACATGCAATGTGAGTTGACTGTTGACCGCTGTGAACCTAACGAATGCTGGGGCGGATGCATTGGTCTTATAACAACGCTGTTTCCAAAAATCCGGGCAGATAAACTTGATGCAAAGAATACAATTGCTGTGGTTATTGGTCCACCAGTGATGTATAAATTTGTTATCAAATGTCTGCAAACATTAGGTATCCCTGATCAGAATATCTGGGTTTCACTTGAACGACGGATGAAATGTGGTGTTGGAAAATGTGGACATTGCCAGATCAATGGTATTTACACTTGTAAGGAAGGACCTGTGTTCAATTATAATCAAATTAAAAGACTGCCGGAGGCGTTTGAATGAGTACAAAACCTCGTGTCGCTGTTTTTGATTTTGCAGATTGTGAGGGATGCGAACTACAGATTGCAAATCTTGAAGAAGAAATCCTTGATTTGTTAGAAATCGTTGATATTGTATCCTTCCGAGAAGTGATGAAAGAACATTCAGATGAGTATGATATTGCTATTGTTGAAGGTTCAATCATGCGACCGATGGATGAAAAACGATTAAAATACATTCGGAGTAAAGCAAAAATCCTTGTTGCTCTTGGTGCCTGTGCAACGATCGGTGGTGTTAATAAAATCAGGAATCAATGGATGCCTGAAGAAGTCATGAAAGATGTCTATGGCAATGCTAAGGTAAAAGGAAACGAACTATTCAACGTCAATAAAACTAAAGCAGTCAATGAGGTTGTCCCAGTTGATTATTACATCCATGGATGTCCTATTGATCGAGATGAATTCAAACATGTAATTACTGCACTTGCTCTCGGTAAAAAACCAGAAATACCAACATATCCTGTGTGTGTTGAATGCAAGAAAAATGAAAATGTCTGCTTGTTCGAACGGGGTATGTACTGTCTTGGTCCAATTACACGTGCAGGATGCAAAGCAATCTGTCCAACCAATGGCAGTCCCTGCGAAGGATGCCGTGGTCTTGTGAAAAAAGCTGAAACTGAATGTGTCTGGGAAGTCCTTGAACGGTACAACCTCTCCTATGAGGATATTAGAAGAAGATGTACGATGTATAACTATGGTCGAGCGGAGTGTGGTGCCCAATGACGAAAGATTTCTCGGTTCATGTTGAACATCTCACCCGTGTTGAAGGCCATGGAAATATCACACTTGATGTGAAAAACGGAACTATAGAAAAAATCCAATGGTCTGTAGTTGAAGCACCGCGATTCTTTGAAGCAATGCTCCGAGGCCAGCAGTACAACGAACTCAGAGCGATAACCTCTCGTATCTGCGGGATATGTTCCATTGGTCATTCTCTTGCATCTTTGAAAGCAACTGAGGATGCTTTAAATGTGAGCATCTCAGAACAAACCCAGCTGTTACGAAGACTTGCAATCCATGCAGAAAACATGCAAAGTCATATCCTTCACATTGGATATCTTGCTGCTCCTGATTTTCTTGGTGTTGGTAGTGTATTTCCACTGCTTGCATCAAAACATAAGGAAACAGTTCTAAAAATAGTAAAACTCCATCGGCTTGCCAATGAAATGTCTGATCTGATCTGCGGTCGAACCATTCATCCGATACGACTTGTTGTCGGCGGTTTCTCCATGGTTCCGACAAAAAAACAACTCCTCACACTTCAAAAAAGACTTAAAGAAAGTAAACCCGTTGTTCATGATGTTGCAAAAATACTTTTAAGTGTTGCTGATGCGATACCACAATTCACTAGAGAAACCGAATATATTGCATTGAGTTCTGATGATGAATACGCATTATATGAGGGTGTGCTCAACTCGACTGATACCGGTCGATTCCATGAATATCATAACTATCAGCTGTTAACCAATGAATATGTGGTTCCTCAATCAACCGCGAAATACACAAAGCACAACCGAGCGTCCTATATGGTTGGTGCTCTCGCCCGGTTTAATCTCAACAGCAAACAATTACACCCTTGGGCACAAGATGTTGCAAAAATGTTTAACCTCAAACCAATTAACTACAACCCTTTTATGAATACCATTGCACAACTTGTAGAATTTGCCCATAGCATCGATGATTCAATTCAGCTCATTGATACGTTACTAGATCGAGGAATCAAAGAAGAAAAACCAACCAAGGTTGTCGTCAAATCAGGACGCGGTGTCGGTCTTGTTGAAGTACCTCGGGGTCTTCTGATCCATGATTACACGTTGAATTCAAAAGGATACTGCATCAAAGCAAACTGTATTATTCCCACCAATCAGAACCATGCAAACATTCAACAGGATATGGAAAAACTTGTTCCAGAGATCATTAATAAGACGCCTAAAGAAATAGAACTCATTCTTGAGATGCTCGTTCGAGCCTATGATCCTTGTATCTCTTGCAGCACCCATTATCTTGATGTAACCTTTAAATAGAAAAAGAATGAAAACGTTGTATGAAGAAGCTAGGCGTCATTGGTATCGGAAATCCATTACGACGAGATGATGGCATCGGCATTGTTCTACTTGAAAAACTCAAAGATCAAAGGAAAACATTGCCACAACATATTGAGCTTATTGATGGTGGGACCGGGGGTGTAAAACTCTTTCACATCCTTGCTCGTTTTAACCACGTACTCGTCATCGATGCAGTACTGCATAACGCACAACCTGGAACATATCGTATTTTTACTGAAAAAGAAATACAAAACATCGATTTTTCCCCGATATCTGCCCATGAAATAAATCTAACCCAGGTTATTGAACTCGCAAAACAGTTCAACGAATTACCAAACTCTTTTCGAATTTTTGGTGTACAACCAAAAGATGTGTCATGCGGACAAGGTCTTTCTCCAGAGGTAACTGAGCGAGTTGAGATGCTTGTCAATGAGTTGAAAAAAGAAATAAAAAGTTTCACGGCGATGTACTAAAAAACAATAGTTATTTTAACCTTCTGCGATATATCATTTTGAGGAGATCCGATGGAAGCTAGAAATAGTTTAGGATTGTTTGCAGCGATTTTGTTTATCGCAGCATTCGTATGGCTAGTTATATATCCTGATAAAACATCAATGCTGTTTTTTGTTGTTCCATTCGTATTAATCGTTTTGTTTTGTATACTCATAGTATTGAGTAGTTTTTTGGCAAAACGAAGCGCGAAAAAGCAATGGAGGAGTTCATACTTGAACAAGGATTCCAACCACAACAAACAATTGAGGATACTATCGGGGTTGCTCTTACAGAAATTATTACGGGTATGTCGCCCGATAATCGAATTGATAACTATAAAAACATCTATGCTCGAGACACGTCACGTGGAAAGATAACTCTTTTTGATGTGCAATATTGGAGTCGACAGGGAGGAATGTATTAATGCCATCGCATCGTCACCACCACCATTACCATAGTCATCATCACCACCATTACCATAGTCATCATCACCACCATTACCATAGTCATCCTCACAGCTCAAACCAACCGAAACATGTTACTGAAAGAATCTTTGCACTCCCCTTAAAAACAGATATCCCGCACCAATTTTCAATTTACAAAAAAATAACAAAATATGGAGGATGGTTTGAAAATTTATTTGCGCAATCTCAACACCAAACAGTTGTGAAAACAAACCATGAAGAATTTGATTCAAACTACCTTCTCCTCACTGAAACCAATGCCAATACAGAACAGATTATAGCATTTAGTCTGAAACTATATCCATTACTTGAAAAGCATCTTGGGAACATCAAACAGATAGTGGTTGGTCAAATGATAAACATCTGTACCATTTCTTTTAACAAAAATATCTGTTTCATCCGTTTTGATCGAACAGCAAAAGATATTCGGTCGTATTACAATTTAGCAAGTGATCTTCTTTATTTTTCATAAAAGAATTTTTTATCGTTTTTCCATGATTTTCATTCTGTCTTTTTATTGAACTACGTTTTGACTATGTATACTACTGAACAGAATAAAAAAGGAAACCAACAATCCATTGCTATCAAAAAATTGCACCCTTTTGTTTAATATACCACATCTAAAATCAGTGAAACCGAATAAATCAGCATCGTACTATGAAAGAAGGGCAACGCCTTTAATGCTGCCTGCCGGGTTTGCCTTCTGATGATACCGACATTTGCAATTCCTAGTACTATAAAACCAATTGCAAAACCAATCAATGCAATAATTCCCTGACGGAGAACAAAAATCGCTGCCATAGCATAATGAATAATCGTAAAAAAAGTTATCCAGATCATACTTCCGGTAAAACCATATAGAATAGTAATTGATTGCATCCTCCGCGCTTGGTCGTTAAGCTCGTCAACCATATCATTGACTGCAAGATGTGCTAAGGAAAAGGGATAAAAAAACAAAAAATACAACAAAGCAGTTATATCAGGATGGCCAACCATAAGATACCCCGCAACAGGAAACAAGGCAAAATCAGTTCGACCGATAAGCTGTACGATCGGATATTTCTGTTTTCGTTTATGTATCTGGTAAAAATATTCAACACTATAACAATACGCAGTTATTAGTACAAGATACAACGAATGTGGATGGGGAAGGGTTGCAATGACAAGCAACGTGAGTGCTACCAGAATAAAAAAAAGACCGAGCGCCTGATTCGGATGGAGAAGTCCTTCTCCAACTGGTCGTTTTTTAAACACGCGCCAGTATCTGGTTAACGTCGGATCAATGTCCTTTTGATCAAGATGTCGATCAACATAATCATTGAGTACCAAACCAGCTTCAAAACCACAGAGTCCAATAATTACTGCTTTGAGTAGGGTAACCCAATCAAAACAACGATACTGTGCACATCCAAGAAAAAAACCAGAACAGAATAAAATCGGCCAAGCAAAACCAAACTGAAATCTGGTGAGATCAATATATGCTTTCACTGAATTTTTCATGATTTTTTCCTATCGATTGCTTTCATGTCTATACAGAGATCTTCCATGGGCATCCAACGCAACTATCAAGGGTCCAAATTCGCAAACATCAAAAATCCAAACTGCTTCAACCATACCAAGTTCTTCTAACCAATACACATTTTTAACTTCTTGTATGGCCTTAGCAGCAAGAACTCCTGCACCACCCGTATATGAAGCATAAATACTGGAGTTTGCTTGTAATGCTTCCTGCGTTTTCTCCCCCATGCCACCTTTGCCGATAATGCAACTAAAACCGTATCGTTTGAGAATTGCTGCTTCGTACTCCTCCATCCTGCTGCTTGTTGTTGGCCCTGCAGAAAGAACAACCCACCGATCGTGTTCTTTTTTCATCAGCGGCCCACAGTGATATAGTGCCATATCTGCTGTTATAAAAGATGCTTTTCTTCTGTTGAGGAGTTTTTTATGTGCCTGGTCACGAGCAGTACAAAGTATTCCTGTGACGTATAAGATATCGCCGACGCGAATTTTTTTTCGTAGATCCTTTTTTAAAGGTAACGTACAATAATATTCCATGTTAAAGTATCTCCCAGGATAGATCTGCATTGATGATCATGGTAGCATGACGATTCGCCCAACATTGCATAATAAGTCCAACAGGCATACTTGCGGGATGACACGGTGCAGTTTCAATATGTGCAGCAAGCACTGTTGTTTTTCCACCAAGACCCATAGGACCTATACCTGTCTGATTGCACTGGCGTATTATTTTTTGTTCTCTCTGCGCAAGTATCTTATCTGGATGTGGAGCACCTAGTGGTCTGAGCAGTGCATATTTTGCTAGTTGAAGACATTGATCTGCACTCCCGCCAATACCGATGCCAAGTATTGTTGGTGGACATGGTTTTCCACCAGCTTCTCGCACTGCATCAACGATCAGCTGTTCGATTCTATCAAACTGTGTTGACGGTGCAAGCATCCAAAGTTTACTCATGTTTTCACTCCCGCTTCCTTTTGGAAAAGCAGTAATGGTTGCATGCGAACCAGAGGTATACTCATAGATGAGGTGTGGACTCAGATCCGCGGTATTTAAGCAGGTATTTTTTCGTGAAATAGGATCAACAGCATTCGGACGGATTGGAATTTCAGTAGTTGCTCTGATAACTGCTTGTTGGATCCATGTTTTGATCTGCGGCGAATATGGAAAATTTTGACCAATCTTCACAAAAAAAGTAAGAATGCCGGTGTCTTGACAAAGAGGTACTTTGGTTTTTTGAGCAGTTTCGACTGCTTTCAGCATCGTTTTAATCTGGAGTTTTGCAACACCATGTTCTTTGGTAAGTGCGTGCTGTAATGCGATGGTAACATCATTTGGCAGTTCGGTTTCTGCTTTTTTAATCAGCTGTATGATCCCTTCCTCAACTGTTTTTTCGGACATGCCTACAGGTAGGGTTAAACACGAACCAACTTATAAATACATTTTTTTTAGAAAAATTTTAGAAAAAGAGAAGAAAAAAGACGTGTTTATGGGAATGCTTTTAGGCATTCACCAAAGCTACTGTTTGTAATGCTTGGTTGAACGTCTGACTGGGGCGCATTGCTTTTGATGCAAGGGCATCATCAGGTTTGTAGTATCCACCGAGGTCAACAGGTTTTCCCTGAGCAGCATTTAGTTCCTGGAGTATTTTCTGTTCGTTTTCTTTCAGTGTTTTTGCAAGCACAGCAAAACGTTTCTGGAGTTCTTTATCTTTGGTTTGTGCTGCAAGTGCTTCTGCCCAGTACATGGTAAGGTAGAAATGACTGCCGCGGTTGTCAAGCTCATGAACTTTCGGAGATGGTGATTTATTGTTCTGTAAATATTTTTCGATTGCAGTATCAAGAGTTTCTGCAAGAATTTTCGCTTTGGTATTGTTCGTTCGGCTGCTGTAATGTTCAAGAGATGGAACAAGTGCGAGAAATTCACCGAGTGAATCCCATCTGAGATGGCCTTCCTGTTGGAATTGCTGGACGTGCTTTGGTGCCGACCCTCCTGATCCTGTTTCAAACAAACCTCCGCCATTCATAAGTGGAATAATTGAATACATTTTTGCACTGGTTCCAACCTCAAGAATTGGGAAGAGATCAGTCAGATAATCACGAAGGACATTTCCAGTGACCGCGATAATGTTGTTTCCTTTTTTGATTTCTTTGCAGGTATGTAAGGTTGCTTCAGCAGGAGCCATGATGTGTATTTCGAGGTTTTTGGTATCATAGTCTTTGAGATAGGTGTTTACTTTTTTGATGAGTTGTGCATCATGCGGGCGTGTTTTATCTAGCCAAAATACAATTGGATATCCAGTTGCTTGTGCTCTGGTTACTGCAAGTTTTACCCAATCTCGAATCGCAGGATCTTTTGTGTGGCAGAGACGCCAAATATCACCCTCTTCTACAGGATGTTCAAACAGTGTTTCTCCTGATTGTGATACAACCCTGACGGTCCCATCGTTTGGTATCTCAAAGGTTTTGTCATGAGATCCGTATTCCTCGGCTTTTTGTGCCATCAAACCAATGTTTTGGACCGAACCCATTGTTTTCGGATCAAATGCACCATGTTGTTTACAAAAATCAATGACGGTTTCATACACTTTTGCATAGCTGCTGTCTGGGATGACAAATTTGGTGTCATGAAGTTTTCCATCAGGTCCATACATTTGTCCTGAATTTCGAATTGCAGCAGGCATCGAAGCATCGATGATCACATCGCTGGGAACGTGGAGGTTGGTGATGCCTTTTTCTGCATTCACCATGGCAAGTTTTGGTCGTTTCTGATAGCATTGTTGTATGTCCTGTTCAATCTCTTTTCGTTTTTCTTCAGGAAGCATCTGGATTTTTGCATATAAGTCGCCAAGACCGTTGTTCGGGTTGACACCGAGTTCTTTGAATGTTGTTTTATGTTTTTCGAACACATCATTGAAAAAAACAGATACCACATGGCCGAAGAGGATAGGATCTGATACTTTCATCATGGTTGCTTTCAGATGGACTGAAAACAGTATGTCTTTTTTTGCTGCATCGTTGATTTGTTTTTCTAAAAATTTTCGTAATGCTTTTTTTCGCATTACTGTCGCGTCGATAATATCTCCTTCATTGAGCAGTATTTTATCTTTTAAAATGGTTGGTGATCCATCTTTTCTAATAAGTTCAATCTTTGCGTTACCTGCGGTTTCCTTGGTGATTGTTGTTGACTGTTCGTTTTCCTGATAGTTATCACGGTTCATGTAAGCGACATGGGATTTTGATTTTTTTGACCAGTTTCCCATAAAATGTGGATTGTTTTTTGCATAGTTTTTGACTGAAGCAGGGACCCGTCGGTCAGAGTTGCCCATACGGAGAACCGGGTTGACTGCACTACCTTTGATTTTATCATACCTTGCTTTGATTTCTTGTTCTTTTTCGTTTTTCGGTTCTTCTGGATAGTCAGGTATTTTGTATCCTTTGTTTTGGAGTTCTTTGATTGCTGCTTTCAGTTGCGGTACCGATGCACTGATACAAGGGAGTTTAATGATATTTGCTTCTGGTTTTTTCACAAGGTCTCCTAGATAGGCGAGATCATCGGTTTGTTTTTGTGCAGGGGTTAAATATTCAGGAAAATTCGCAATGATTCTTCCGGCAAGAGAGATATCTCGTATTTCAACTGGTACATCAGCAGCATCGGTAAATGTTTTAACAATAGGGAGGAATGAATAGGTTGCTAGTGCTGGCGCCTCGTCAACTTTGGTGTAGATAATTTTTTCATTCGTAGTCATTATTTTTTCACCTTCCTTTGTGTTCAGGTTCAGGGAGCATATAGGCGATGTCATCCCAGGGGTGTCGATAGAGTCCTTGTTTGAGTCGTTTCTGGTCAAGATGATGCCCGATTAGGCCAATGCTTCTACCAAGGACAAATAAACCGTTCAACGCACCCATTTTGATATACTCATCAGCTTCTTGTTTTGGCATCTCATTGCGGAGCATATCAGCAAAACACACGCCAATGCATCCGTCAACATTTAAAATCAGGTTATCACGTTTTGACGTAGTAATTTTTTCGACTTCAAGTGCGTAATCAAGCACTGATGTTTTTTTGAAATGTTTCTTTGCGTATTCTTTGATGATAGTTACCCGCATGTCTGGATTATGAATGGATTTGATTCGATGACCAATGCCTTGAATGTTGACGCCTTTGTTCTTCATTTCAGTGACAAACTGTTGCGGTGTTTTTCCTTCGTCAAGCGCTTGGGAAAACATTTGTGCAGCACCATCAACTGCTCCTCCGAATCGAGGACCAATGGTGAGCATCCCTGAGACCAGCGATGAGATGAGATCTTTTCCTGCTCGCGTTGCAACAATCGTGTTATGAGCACCAGATACTGCAGGGCCATGATCTGCAGTAACCATGATTGCCATTTCAATAAACTTGGTTGCATATTTTGGTAACAGTTTCTTAAACCAGAGAAGACTGAGAACACCACCAATCCCGATATCTTGTTCGAAAACCTCAGTGATGGTCATGGTAGCATAGATAAGTTCTTCTCCCCGGTCATCAGAAATTGTACTAATAAAATTCGTTGGCCGTCGTACAAGTTTTGCTTTCACTGCAGCATTATAATCCATAGGTACCTTAGGTACTTGTGGTTCGGGTTTTGGTACAATGATTTTCTTTTTCACTAGTTCGTTGTAAACTTGGTTGATTTTTTCACCGTAATCGTCAAAAGAGTTTGGAACGATTGCTCCTGCTGCTTTGAGTGCAGCGTTTTTTGCATCAGCAGTTTCAGCATCAGAACCTGCCTTTGCACCAGCGTGGCCAAACTGTACCTCAGTTTTAAATGCTTTTGAACAAGTTCCTGTTACCCACATAACCAATGGTTTCGTAATCTGTTTTTTCTTGAGGGCCTCAACGATATTGTATTCATCACCACCACCAACTTCGCCAAGACAGACCAGCATTTTAATCTCAGGATTTTTTTCAAATCGGAGGAGGTGATCAAGGAGTGTTGTGCCTGGGTAACGGTCACCACCGATTGCAATTCCTTCATAGAGTCCATCTGTGTTTTGAGCGATAATGTTGTACGCCTCATTACTTAAACCGCCTGATTTTGAGACGAAACCAACAGAGCCAGGCCGGTGAAGTTTTGATTCGATGATGTTTTCAATGGTTCCACCGGTGTTACCGATTTTAAACGCCCCAGCCATGATGCCACCAACTGTCGCAGGTCCAATGATTACTTTTCCAAGTTTTTTTGCTTTGACGATGAGTTCTTTCATTCTTCGTTCTGGAACTCCTTCAGCGATGATCACTACGGTTCGTATCTGCGGATATTCAAATGCTTCAAGGGTTGATGATACTGCGGATCGGAATGATGCAAAGTTAATCATTACATCCACATTGGGATGGTTTGCTGCTGCATTTTTCATGAGTTTGTATACTGGGATGAGGATTTCTTTTGGTCCGTAGAAAAACTTCTGAAAACTGTCACTGCCGGTCGGATTGATAATCGCAGCAACCGATGGTGTTTTTCGACCAGCGACATAATCGAAATCAAGCATTCGTTGCACTGCATTGGTCTGCATGTTATAGATAAATGATTGGGTCTCTTTACTAAAAAGCAGATAGTCTTTTTTTTGTGGCGGCATATCTATTTTCCTCCTTTTATCACATTCATTGCCATAGGAACAATTTTGGTCATATGGGTTTCAGGGCCATACACTTCAATAGGGACTCCGATTTCAGTTCCTAAGTCCCGCATGATTCGGAGTCCTTCTTTGTAATTTGGCCCGCCTCGTCTGACAAAAATTTTAATCTTATGATCTCTGAGTTTAGCTTGGTATTCTCGAATCGCTCGGACAATACCTTTGAACGTGTTGGCAACATCGGTGAAGTTTGCAATACCACCACCAATAATGAGGACTTTTCCTTTTGGGTGTTTTTTTCGGGTCATGAGATCAAGGATCGTTTTCGCATAAAGATAGGTGAATTCTTCATTTGGGTCTCCTGAGTATTCACCGTAGTTTGCCATTTCATCCATACCGCCAAGATCAGTAATTGTATCTGCATAGATGACTGATGCTCCACCACCAGCTACCATCGTCCAAATGCGTCCTTCCGGGTTGAGCACGGTGAGTTTTAAAGAAGCGCCGGTTTTCGAATCCAGTTCTTCGATGTATGCTTCTTCTTTTGTCAGCATCCGGCCAAATGGTGAGGGGAATTCAAGTTCACCCCATTTTTTGCCACATTCGAACTCAGCGGTGTCATCAAGTTTTGCTGCAAGATCAAGAGGAACAATAGTATTTCCTGTGACAACAAACGGGTTGATCTCAAGATACGCATAGTGGAGGTCTGCGTAGAATTTAAACATATTTTCTATGAAACCGGCAATGAGTGATCTTCGTTCTTTAGGAACGTTGTTAAGGAGCTTTTTTTCGATATCTGCAGCAGTTGGATATTCGCCGATTGGTACAAAATAGCGGACTGCTTTTGCATCGATATCACCAACGTTGATTCCTCCTTCATGGTGGAAGAGTATTTCATCGCCCTCTCTTTTTGATATAATAGCAAGGTAATGTTCATCTGATTGTTCATGGGGGACAAATGGTTCGACAATGAAATGGTCAAGAATTCCAGTTACAGTTCCGACAGTAATTGGTTTGTTGATACGTTCTTTGATCCATTTTTCTGCCTCTTTCCAGTCAGCATTTAGAAGGAGTAATTTGCTTTTTCCCCGTCGTTTGATCAGTTGATCTGGTTTTACGACTAGTTTTTGTTCTGTTACCCATTTATGCTGTGTTGGTATTTTTTTCAGATCTGTGTCTGGTCCAATAGTTATAAATTTGTCCTCAATACAATATTTTCCGTTGGAATATTCTTTGAGCAGACGTGCCATCATACGTTTTCCGTCTGCTTCTCGAATTGCTTTCTGTGCCATATTTTTTTCAACTCCTTCCTTCTTTTTTTACAGTTTTTCCCATCATGTTTAATGTTCCTCCTGCAAGGAGAATCTTTTTTTCTCGATCAGAGAGGTCATACTCAACTTCAATGGTTTTATTCCTGGTTTTGTTAATAACTTTTAGCGGCTGATTTTTTTCAAGTAAACTTTGAATGTTCGGGATGTGCAGCTCATCATTTTGTTCGATGGTATCATAGTCTTGCTCGTGTTTAAACCGTAACGGAAGAATACCGAAATTTACCAGATTTGCTTTATGAATTCGCTCAAGTGATTTTGCAAGTACTGCTTTTACTCCAAGATACATTGGACATATTGCAGCATGTTCTCGGGATGATCCCTGCCCGTAGCTAACCCCTGCGACGATGATATTGTGCTTACCTTTTTCACGGATTTGTTTTGCTTTTTCATGGAATTTTGGATCAATGATTTCAAAGACAAACTCTGAGTATTTTGGGACATTTGAGCGGTACTTCATTCGTGCCCCTGCAGGGATGATGTGGTCAGTGGTAATTTTATCACCTACCTTGATGGTTACTACACCATGGAGTTCATCAGGCATTGGTGTACTTTTTGGTGGTTCACCGATGTTTGGGCCGCGGTAGATATGAATCTTTGTACCATCTGCAGGAGGATAAATAAACATACTATCATCAATGTAGTATTTCTTTGGGAGTTTGATCGTTGGATATTTGATTCCTATTTTTTCGAGATCTCGGGGATCAGTAATTTTTCCTGTGATTACTGCAGCTGCTGCTGTTTCAGGGCTGACGAGATACACTTGTGCATCTTTGGTACCGGATCGTCCCTCAAAATTCCGGTTACTGGTTCGTAGTGAGATAGCACCGGTTTTTGGTGATTGACTGTTTCCTATGCAAAAACCGCATGCCGATTCTGCAAATCGAGCACCTGCTGAGAGCAGATCTGAAAAACCACCATCTTTTGCAATGTTTTCGAAAACCTGTTTTGAGCCGGGTGCAATGACAAAGCTTACATTCGGATGTGTTTTTTTATTTTTTAAGATATGAGCAACCGTCATGAGATCTTTATAGGATGAATTTGTACAACTGCCGATGCAGACTTGATCAACATCTATACCTTCGATATCTCGAATCTTTTTGATGTTTCCTGGGCTATGTGGTACTGCTGCAAGTGGTTCAAGTTCACTGAGGTTGATATCCACGATTTTATCGTAGGTTGCATCTGCGTCTGCTTTGAGTTCAATCCAGTCTTTTTCTCTTCCTTGTGCTTTCAAAAAGTCTTTGGTTATTTCGTCGCTTGGGAATAGTGAAGTGGTGACGCCGCATTCAGCACCCATGTTGGTTATCGTTGCGCGTTCGGGGACTGAGAGCGTTTTGACACCATCACCACCGTATTCAAACACGGTTCCGACATTTCCTTTGACTGTGAATATTTCAAGGACTTTGAGGATGACGTCTTTTGCTGATACCCAGGGTTTAAGTTTTCCGGTGAGGTTGATTTTTATGATTTTTGGATACGTTAAATAGAAAGGCCCTCCAGCCATGGCAACAGCAACATCAAGGCCGCCTGCACCGATTGCAAGCATACCGATTCCACCGCAGGTTGGGGTGTGTGAATCTGATCCGAGTAGTGTTTTTCCTGGTTTTCCGAATCGTTCCAGATGGACTTGATGGCAGATGCCGTTTCCAGCGCGAGAATAGATGATGCCGTATTTTGCTGCGACGGTTTGGAGATATTTATGGTCGTCAGCGTTTTCAAAACCGATTTGGACGGTGTTATGATCAACGTAGCTGACCGAGAGTTCTGTTTTTACTTTAGGTACATTCATTGCTTCGAATTGGAGGTATGCCATGGTTCCAGTCGCATCTTGGGTGAGTGTTTGGTCGATTTTGATGCCGATTTCTTTTCCTTGCTCTTTGGTTCCTTCAAGAAGATGGTTAGAGAGTATTTTTTCAGTTATTGTCATTCCCATAATTTTTCACGCCTCTCACATTTGTTTTTGTTGTTTGAGGTGAATTCATCATGATTTAATAAAGTTTGTGATATTGATTGTACAGATTAATATTTTTAATGATTATAAAATGTAATAATGATTAAAATTTTATTACTTTTAATCTTTTTAATAAAATAAATAATTAATTTTGTAAAAATGAGAAAAATATATATCTTGAATTGCCATTCGTCCAACGTGAAACGAACAAAACTTACGTCTAAAGAACAACAAGTTCTCCTTGGACTCATCAACTATCCAGGCCTTACAGATACTGAACTATCAAGAATACTTACCGTAAAACTCTCAACACTCACTGCAATCAAACGACGACTTCAAACGCAACAGTACTATCAAAGTTATCTTGTACCACAACTCAACAATCTCGGTTGCGAACTCCTTGCAGTCATCTACACACAATTCAACCCGACAATACCGCTCGAAAAAAGAATCGAAACGACGAAAAAATTCATTGAAATTTCTGATGAAATCATATTCTCAATCGGTGAACAAGAAAAAGGATTCTCATTGAACCTTTCACAAAACTACACCAACATCGGGCGAATCAATGAAATCCGAACACAAACCTTTGGGAAACTAGGTCTACTCGACAAAGAATATCCCAACGAAGTTATTTTTCCTTTTGATACAAGCAACATCATCAGATTTTTAGATCTCAAAAGAATACTGAGTCATGTATTCGGTCAGATAATACCTGAACAACGACATCAAGTAAAATCGTGGTTTCAAAAGACATCAGCACGTAGCCTGACTGATAAACAAAAAAAAGTATTCACTGCCCTTGTTGAACATCCAAATGATACCACCCAACAAATCGGACAGAAAGTCGGACTTTCACGACATACGGTCTCACGCATGAAAAAAGAATTTATTGAAGAAGGCATCCTTAGACAACTTATCGTTCCAAATATGAAAAAAATTGGATTCGAACTCCTCACCATGTACCATATCAAATTCACCCCACATCGAGTACCAACCCCTCATGAACTAGAAGCTCTTGACACCCCATCAACGATTTTCTTCGCATCAAAATCCTTTGAAGCGATACTTATCTCAATCTACCCAACCTATCAAGAATACAAAGATGATGAAATGCAAAAAATCAGATATCTCAAAGAACACGACTTAATAGCAATACCACCATTCATCAGCACGTATTCGTTTGAACGGATGGTCATCATCAAAGAACTAGACTTCGTAGCGATAACTAAAAAAACCCTTCAAATATAACTATTTATCTTCTTCATCAACAGGTTTCTTATTATTATCAGGTTCAGGTCTCTCTGGTTGCTCTTTGTATTTTTTCCAATAGTTGCTTATAGCCCAGGTACTTGCAAGACTAACGAAAAGCAGAATGACAGGGGTAAACATATTTTCTAATAATTGGTAATTAATCAGGAACAACAGGCCAAATGAAAAAATCATAATTCCTGAAAAGAGTTTTAACAAACGACCCTGCCATTCAGAAAGCTGTCGTCGACCAAGAGTATACACAAAAATCAGAACAATAATAATAAAGGGAATTACATACACAACGTTATACGCAAAAAGATATTGATACGATTCAAGCATGTTCAAATTATATTTTGTGAGGATATTGATATACGCAGTTGGTACAATTGCTGAGCAAATCAGTTCATATAGATTCACTGATATCGCAAGAAATATTGCCCCGCCGATTACTGCAACTAACGATTTTTCATGAATGAGCCTACGCATTCGTTTGAAAATTCCCGGTTTTTTACTTTCTGGAATACTCAGGGATATACCTTTTTTAAAGAAAAAGAAATCCTTGATATTCAATAAACCAAGAACAGTTGCAACAAAACCAACCGCAATCGTCAGGATCAAAATATCAGTATTTGCAAGGATCAACATCCGTTCAGCAAATACAAAAGCATTCAAGATGATACTCATGAAAATAAAATAAATCAACCCTGAGAAAAAGACAAAAATACCGCCAATGAGCAGCATTCTCTTCCGTGACTGCATATGAATCAGTAGGTTCATAAGAAAGATAAGAACAAAGAAAGCACAGGGGTTAAAACTATCAACCACACCAAAAATGATGGTTAATACTGGGAGAGAATATTCTTTGACGTTAATTGTTACCGTCCAAAACAACACATCAAAAGTTAAATTTTCACGGTCAAACTGTTGTGCTGGTATTCCTGCGAGGTATTGCTGAATCGTTTCATTGAGTTTACCTTCGAGCATAATATCTGATTTCGGGAGAAGTGTTTTATTCGTAGCGTTATAGACGAGAGCAAAAGGATAACCTACGCCATATTCTTTTTTTAATGATTCGTACTCACTTTTTACCGGTTCCTCTCGAACATCCTTATATTGAAATACAACAACTGACGTATACTTTGAGTAGAATGGTTCTATTGCTTTGATGATTTGCAGTGGAGCTTGACATGAACCGCAATTCGGGTTATAGAAATAGTCGACATAGATAGTATTCTGAACGGTAGCTCCTAGTACTACAGAAACACTGAATGTACCCACGATCAACATAAAAAAATAGAGACAAATTTTTTTCATAACCATCTTATCCACCACTTACCACTGGCGGCACTAACGTTATCTCATCGCCATCAATAAGTTTTTCTTCACGACGGGCAAAAACATTATTTTTTAATACCATCATGAATTTTTTATCCTGATCAAATTTCGGAAACAAGCTAATCATGCGATTAATAATATCCCAGATACAACTATCGTCGCTCATATCGAGAACTAATTCAGATTTTCCTACGATATCTGTATATCTCCCAATTACTTTCACGATAATTTTCATGACAACAAACCTTATCTTTTCCTCAGAGTACTCTGATTACCGCAACAAGGACAGGTCGTGGTTTTTTTCAAGGGTATTAGGTCGAAACGGTGTAACCAGAGATCATACATAATTAAATTACCAACTGGTTTCCCAAGTAGGATCTTCAACGCCTCAGTACACTGAATCGATGCTACTACGCTAGGTAAATTTCCAAGAACCGGGGTTATACTTTTTTTCTCAGGAACTGTCTGTATCATACAAGCAAAACACGGTGTTTTTCCGGGAACAATGCCCAGAATCATACCGATGGTTCCATACACTCCTGCATACACCCAAGGGATGCTCTTTTGTAACGCTGTTTCATTGATCAGGAAACGAGTCTCGAGATCGTCGGTTCCATCAAGAATCAAATTAGCATTTTGCACAAGTTCAGAAATATTTTCTTTAGTCACCTTTTTCACAATACCCTGAATTATACCATCAGCATTAACAAGTGATAGACGTTCTTGTAACACTACGGATTTTGGTTGACCAACATCTTTTTCAGTAAAAACTGCAGTCCGATGAAGATTACTACGATGAACCACATCATCATCGATCACAGTTACTGATCCAACACCCATACGAACCATAATTTCAGCACCATGACTTCCGAGACCGCCGCCGCCAATAATAACGATATGTTTTGTTCTGATAAGATCCTGGGCAGTATCTCCAAATTCAAGGACTAGCCGTTGCCGCTGGTATCGATCTTCATTCATACTGTAACCTACTACATGACTGAATCAATGAAAAAGAGTGATAGGAAGAGTTTTATTTATAGATTTGGAAAAGTATGAGTGGAGAGAACGCTCGGTGATTTATTGTGCAGTGTCTGCTGATGTCTGATCAACAATAAATGCATAATATGTTTTGTCATCGTATCCTGTTCGTTTCTGGGGCATCCAATAAGATATTGTTGAGATCACCATAATATTATCCTGCGTGATATCCTCAAAGGTTTGATCGCCATGGGTTGCAGCACCATCAAAGATTTTCGTAAATGTTCTCTGAATACCAGGCAGCAGAATCACGGGTCGATTGATAGCAAAATCAAGAAATGCAAAATGGTATGGATATCCATCAGCGTCAAGCCAGCGTGAGACAATCTCAGTTACATAGGATCGGAGGATACCAATATACAAACCTTGGCTTTTTAGGGTGACGCTAACTTTTACTTTTGCTGAGCCAAGCCAGGTTACTGCAGTTGTCATATCGATTTTCTGCTTTACTGTACGTGCTCCCATAGTTTCGATAATGTTTCGGTACACTGTTTCGCCAGAGTCGCCAACCTGATTTACATCGCCGCCGTCAAAATACACAACAGGAACAGCAACTGCTTTGTATTTGTACAAACGTTGACCTGCGAGTTTGTTTTTATTTGCTACTAATGAGACGTAGTAAAACGGATAATCTTCACTTTGATAGATGCTGTAGAGATCTGCAGAGGTTGGTGGGCAGTAGGGACAGGTAGTTGTTGTTCCATATTCAGCAAAAACCGTATGGGTAAATTCGGCTGCAGCACTTAACGTTGGGAGACAGATAAGCATTAAACACACAAATCCAACTAGGTATTTCTTCATAGGTAGTTCCCCGCTATGATTTATATTTATAGCAATCTATGTATATAAAGATACCGACGATGGTATATCATATCGAGGATAATTTATTAAGTATTTGTAGGTTCTTTTTTGCAGATCTCTTTTGCTGGGACACCACCATACATTTTTCCTGATTCAAGCACCTGATTCTGGGTAACAACTGCGCCTGCAGCAACTGTAACATTGTCTTGGATTACAGCACCGGGCATCACAATCGCACCTGCACCGATAACACAGCAGCTGCCAACCTTTACTTTATTCATGGTAATAGTCCCGTGCTCTGTGTTGTGAATATGACCATAGATAATTGCGTATTCGCCCATCGTGGTATTATCGCCAAATTCAGTTAGGCATGGATCTTTAATCACACCACCAACCAGCGTATTTTTTCCGATTTTCATTCCGAGAAGACGAAGGTATATATTTTTTATCCGGCCCATGGGGAACATTTCAAGGAGCATCCTCATCGGTGTATAGAGCACGCAGACAACCACCCAGTGAAACGCGTTTTTATCACGTAGGGTGTAGGTATACACTCCAGGGGCATACGTGAGTTTAAATAGTTTGATACAACCTGCTGAGATAAAAAGCTCTGAGAGAAATAGAATCACCATACCAAGGTACAGGGCAATAGGTATCACTAGATAATGCCAAATGGTTGACCATGAGAAAAAATAGAAAAACAGGTATGCAAGAAAAACTGTTGGAAGCATGCCAAGACAGAAGACAACACACGGGATGAGTGGTATGAGGATTCGTTTCCATGATGTGGTTCCTGCGGTAGGTCGGGGTTGAGACAAATCTGCCATGCTGAAACTATATACAAAAAAACGTAATAAATGTATGGAAAAGCGATGTTGTACATTTTGACATTTTTCCAAGGTATCTTTAAATATCATCAACCAGAGAATAGAAGATTTGTGACACATCTATATGAAGGCGAAGAAATCAAAAAAACCTCAGCGTCATAAAACGATGCACGAACAACCTCATACCCTATATCTTCAAAAACGCCGATATTACTCATTTGGGTATTTGATCGGTGAATATTAGATATACCAACATTCGCACATTCTAAAGGCTAGTCTAAGTTAGTTCTTGTAAAATGGAAATGGTATCGTTGGTTTTTTTCTGTTCTATAGAAAGGATGTCGGCTACATCAAGAATGTGCTAGTGCGTCTTAACAATTAATTTTTTGAAATCTTTAGATGGAAACAATTTAGAATTTTTTCTGAAACATGCAACACAGACAGGGTTTTCCTTTGACGGAGTATGCGGCTTACCACAGATATGACAAAAACCTTTGTGTTCAACGTAGCTTGAGTCGCCGTATATGTTCCACGTTTGAAAATCATGCAAGCAATACGGACGTTCAGGGTTTAATGGAATCTTAGTTCCACAACGAATACAATAACCGTTCTTTTCATTGTTTTGGAGAGTATTTTTATCGGATGTTTTAGAAGCATAAGGAGTTGATAGTATGTTAAACATTTCTTAACTTACTCTATATAGTCTATATACCATTTAAAATTTGTAAATATATAATTTTTAGATGATAATCTGTTTGTATTCACCGTATGCTAAATCTAAATTCAGTAAATATCCATGAATATCTTGGTTTTCAGAGAATTCTTTTAAAGCTTTCTGCTGGTACAACACAGCTTGTTCGAAATGAAGTTTATTGTCACCGGTTAAATTCAACCCAAGATACTGCTGATATAACCGGAAAACAACACCAGTAAAAAATACGGTATACTCACTCGTAAACGTATCCGTGGATACAACACCTTCTTGAAACATCTGAGATTTACTCCCAGTTTTACAATCGACGTAATATGGTGTCACTGCCGAGGTGTTAATCCACAGCCACCGCTCTTCTCCTTTCATACGTTTGAAGATATAATCGGTTTTCGTATCCTGCTCGTCAGAAGGATAACAAATCCGGTTGATGATCTGATGTTTGGTGGCATAGGGTGTTTCACCGCGGGTTGAATCAAGCAGCACCCAACCATATCCTGGTACATAGTATTCAACCATGTAGTGCATCTGCGTCCAGAACCCTTGATCATTATGCGCAAGAATAACTCGTGCAGGGATGTTTTGCGATCTGAACAATGCACAGGCAAGATGAGATCTGCCAACATTTTCACCACCGATAAGCAAGGTTGTCCGTGCATCCTGAGAGAAAAAAACACCGAGATTTAATTGGAGAACAAATAAACCATATCGATGATGCCGGATAAACCAAGCGACATCTTTAGCATACGATATCATATTATTCTGAATGCCTCGGAGTTGTTGTGCTTTCCGTTGAATCAAGAAGCTGTGAACCTGAACAACCTTACTTGATGAAAGCCATACCCTGGTATCTTTTGGAAGCTGCCATCGTCGAGGAAACCGAACGTTATCTGAAAGGTCGCTAAAATCATGATTCTGAACAACGACGTAACATGAGAAATGCAGCAGCACCAATGCATGTTTATCTAAGCTATCAATATGAAATTGGATAACCTTATTTGGTTTGTTGATATCATCTTCGATTTGATACCCAAGCAGTTTTTCTGTGGTATCATTATGGATTTCCAGATAGATTGGAACTTGATATCCGTACTGTGGAGGATATGAAAAAAGAACGGTGAATGCATCGGTTGCTTCTTGAGCAGAAAGATATAGATAATGTTCACCTCGAAGCAGATACACTTCTGTATCCTGACCAGCATCGGTTATATTGTTGAGCTTAAAAGAATGATCTGCGTCTATGGTTACAGGTTGTGAGGAGGAAACCATCGGAGCTACCGCACTGCACACCATGAAGATAACTATGAAGAACGCTACCTGTCTCTGCATAATGATAATACTATAGTTGGTTTCAATAGTATTTATATCTTCTGTATAAAGCATATCGTTTTTCCACTTAAAAAGTACAAAACGCTTTTTTTTATTTTTGAGCAAGTACCGTAAATTTCCAATCTTTTCTTGCTCCCAGGATCTGAATATTCCGAAAGGATGCCGGTTGGAGCAATTTTTTGATATCGTCCATGGTGTGCGCCTGTTTGTATGCATCAAGATGATACCTGATAACCATGCTAGATGCACCCCGGAGCATCATATGGAATCGAACAAACCAAAGGCGTACTGAAGAGAAATCCTTATTTAACACTTCGAAAACAATACTCCCTCCAGGTTTTAACACCCGATAAATCTCTCGAAAGCATTCTTGTTGATGCTCCCAATAAGGAAGACTAAAACGACTGATAACAAGATCAACTGATTGAGTTTTTAAAGGCAGATGTTCTGCTTTTCCAAGCAATGGAAAAAAAGAAGAAAACAATTTGTTTGTGTGTTGTGCAAGCACCAGCATATGCTGCAAAGGATCAACACCAACTACCTTTGCTTGTGGAATTTTTTTAAAAATTGCTGGACCAAGAAGGCCAGGGCCAGTTCCAAGATCAACTATGGTTGGATTGCTGATTGAACACTGTTGTTTGATTATTTCTGCAAGAGCATCATATAACTCAGGGTATTTTTGCATGTATCTCATGAATTGCTCTGCGGTTTTTTGCTGAACCAAACGAATCACAACATCCTATCTCAAGAACAATGCTCGTATATCTTCCATAAAGAGAACGAACAACAAGAACATAATCTTTTTGTTTTGGTTGTTTTCATTCAAAGGATCGTTGATTATCTTGAGTGATGACAAGTTTTTGTTTTACAAGAACCGCATAGTTCTGTATCTGTGTTATTGGTTCAATAGTCATATGTCGATTTTTGTTAAATATTTTATACGAAATGCCTTGCATGAAAACAGAGATTGATTCGTTGCTTCCATCATCAACAAATAATCGAACGTGGGATGCACTTTCACATCCGAAATTCTGATGAATATCTGCCGTTGGTGAAGAAGATGTACTTGCGCATTCCACAGGAATCCAACCCTGATGTCCAAGGTCGCCACCAACAAAAACCTCAACCCATGCGTGGGGTGTCGCCGTTACCATGCCAAAGCTATCTTCTGAGAGAAGATACCCGCGGATAAACCGTGCAGGGATTCCTACTGAACGACAAAGTGAAACATACAGAAATGATAAGTCATCACAATCACCGGTTTTTTTTATAAGTGTTGTTGGTGCAGGTTGGATATCAGAATCGGTGCTGCTGTGAAGAGAATACGCGGTATGCTCTTTTAACCAGGCAAACAAGGCTTTTGCTACAAGTACTGCATTTGATGATGCTGTTTGTTGGTATACTTCTGAGGCGACGCGGACGATGTCTGTGTTTTTCGGTGTGATAAAAACAATGGTTTCATTTGACTGCTCATGGCAATATTGAGCAGCAAGTTCTGGATGCATTTCGTGGATCGATTCGATGGTCTGAGCACCTTTCCCGGTTAGATCAGTTATGTAAAAGCAATGTGCAGTGATATCTGCAGTTATCCCAAGGTTGAATTTTTGATTTTCGTCAGATGAAATGTTCCATTCAATCATACTAGTATTCAGTATCGTTGTAATCGAATAATCCGTATCATAGAGTACTTCATAGGTAACAGAACCAGCAAGAACTGATGGCAGTTCACAGCGATACAGAATCTCATAGCTTCCTGTGCCTGTTGGGTGAACAGTATATCCATATGACAAAGTATATTGGATGTGTGTTGGTGATTCCACATATTTTATTGAAGAGAGATCAGAGATCAATTCAGTACAACCAGATATCAGAAAGATACTTATGACAACAAAACAACTAACAGCAGAATTTTTGAATCTTATTTTTTTTGTCATACGTTATTTTCTTCTAAATAAACCAGGTTTTTTCATATGTGACAGATTATATCGGCAACCAGTATTCATAGGGCATCTGTGGCAGGCAGGTTCTTTTGGATAACAGAAGTTTTTGCCAAGTTGTGCCAATGATTCAAGATACTTGTATGGATTTTCGTTCATCTTTTCAGCTTCAGAGGAGAGAAACTGGATTGCCTCTGTCGGATCTGTGGTTTTCACCCAGCCAAGACGAATTGCAACACGAGTGACAATTACTGCTTTTTCAGTAGGACCATTATTTTCTGCTGACGCAACTTGTTCTGGAGCACGTACTGGTACTTGTCGTGGTGGTGCCTGCATCTTTGGCATTTTTGGTTTAAAGTCAGTAGGATCGACATCCTTGTAGATTGTTACTGATTTACCACCATGATTGGTTTCACGGGTGCGAATTTCAGTAAGAATTGGAATTTGGATGCTTGCACCAGATATCAAAGCAACACCGATAGGGAGACGTTGTATTTCATCAGCAGTCTGTGTTGTTAATCCTTCTACTGATTGAGTGATTGCCTTCAGATCATTTGGGTTTGTTACTTTTAAAATGATGTTCGTGTTGCACTGTGAAATAATGTTTTTATCGATTTTTGCGGGTCGTTGGCTGATGACGCAGAGCCCCATACCAAATTTCCTTCCTTCAGATGCAACAGTTCGGAGAATACTTGATGAAACCGCATTTCCAAATCCTCGCTCAGGACAATAATTATGTGCTTCTTCAACAATTAAGAGAAACGGAGGGATTTTCCCGAGTTTTCGATCTTCGAAGAGTTCTTTGGTTAATCGAGCAACAACAACATCTTGAATATCTGGGGGGACTCCCTTCATATTGATAATGGAACATTGACCTTTTTTCACAAGCTCGCTGGTTTGAGTCCCTTTTTCAGAAAAAACACCGATGGATTCAAGAGATTCAAGTGATGCTATGACATTCCATCGAGCATTGCTTTTACTTTTTTCAACTGCTTCGATAATGTCATGTAATGAATAGACTTGTTTGAATTCTTTCATTTCTTTGACTGCTTGATATAAGGTACCAACCTGAGGTCCTGAGAGTTTTGCTTGGAGTAACTCTACGATTTCTCGCCCCTCCAGATTCATACCATTTAATGTGAGATGACGCACCTCGTTGTTACCACCAAGAGGAGAATAGAGAACAATTTGATCGGCATATGAAGTTGGTTTCACATTAAATTTTTCCATGTTTTTGAGATCTTTTTTATCTTTATTTGGTTGAGTGAGTGAAATGTATTCACCGTGAGTGTCGATGATCACCATTGAGACTTTTTTCTTCAGTAATTCTTCAACAAGTACTCCACAGGCGTAGCTTTTTCCACCACCTGTTTTTGCAAGAACGCAGACATGTTTTTGAACGAGGGAATCAATATTGAGATACACTGGAAGATTATGGCCTTTTAACAAGCCAATATACGCTCCGGTGTCTTTGTCAGGATGTAACCCAAGAACATGACGGATGAGATCTTCTTGAGCAACCATGATTCGAGCACCAGGTTCAAACGGTGTTCGTGGTACTTGGAGAATTCCTTCTTTATCTCGAAAACCAATCACACCAGCATATGCAGAAATATCGGTTTTAAATTGAGGCAAAGTACCATTAGTTTTCACACTGACAGCATCCTCAAATTTCAAATCAGAACGACCTTTTATATCGAGTACTTGAGCAAGGACATACCCTTCTTCATGAGGAGCGGCAACATAGTCAAATTTCCTGATATTGTGGCCATCAACTGTGAAATTGAATGCTGTCGAACCAACATCACCATAGATGATACCGACAAACTCGTCACTTTTTTGCTCTGGCATCCAAACCCCTAACTAGTTTTTTATCAAGGGAAATAGTCAACCGGTTTATTATTGTTTTTGTACTTTTGTAGCTAGATGTGCAGGTAGACCTGCAAGTATCTGCAATGCTTCAAGTTCCATAAAATGAAGTATCCCAGGGATGATTAGAGTATGGGGTGGTGGTCCAAAATCTTTGCTACGTAATGAATGGAGTGTATCAGCAGCACATAAACTATCAGGAGCGCCTGCACGAGCAACAACACAAACCAACGTATCTTCAGAAAGAACCTGTTGCTTCATTTTGTGTTCCAGTTCTACTAATATATCTAGTCCGTCGTTTGCAGTCATATATCGATTTTTTTCTGCTTGAATATCAAGTAAAACAAGAGTATGTAATCCTATTTTGTTGTTTTCAGCAACGATGGTATATGGACTTGTTGGAAAATAATTTTTTTCTGGAAACGCAAGTGTTGTGGTCCGCCCGAATTTATAATTTTGCAAACCAAGAAGCCCTGGTGCTGCTGAAATGATACTACTATTATGGATAATCTGTGTGGATATCTTTTTTTTCTCAGCACGTAACCGGAGTTCAATATGGGTTGTTGCTGTCATTGGGTCCCCGCCGACAAGAAGACATACTGTTCCTTGTTCAGCTGCTTGAAGGATCATGTCACCTTGTTCTATTTGTTCTCTGGGCAATATCGTGATTTTTTTTCCTATGCGTTTTTCGTAAGTATTTTTATTAAAACCATTGAGTTTTGAAGTATAAAATTCACAGTAGATTGTATCTGCTTTTGTAAGCTCTTCATAAGCACGAAGTGATAAGTCTTTTTCATCATACAGTCCAAGACCGATGAATACAAGTTTGTTCGCAACCATGCAGTTCACCATACGTCAACGCTATATAAAAAATATCCTTGCATAGGCTACATCCCGAAATGAATCCATAAATTCAGCATAACGTCTCATTTTGCTGTGAGAATCACGCACAGCAAACAGAAAAAATCATAATTCAACAAGCTTTTTTACAGATTTTTTCAACAAAACCATCGTGTTCTTTAAAAATAATCCTGGTATTCACTATCTTGTGTGGGAATGGAAAGGTCCTACTGTGGACTTATACGACTGAGATCCACAATGGAACTTTCCGTTCCTTCGCATAGCGAACCATAAGAACCTGTTTTACATTGTAGGAAAAGACCTTCAGTGCTAACTCCCGTTTCTGCATCCACCTTTTCTTACTCAAAAGCATACTACCCCAACGCTTCTTGATTGAAGAGAATACACTTTCGATAATAGACCGTAGATGGTAGACTGCAAGCCATGCATCTGGGTCCTTTTTGTGTGCTCTGAACGAGATAATCCATGCAGGTTTGCCTTTCGCTTTGCTTGTAGCATTCTTTCTGAAACAGAGATAGGGTGTGCCATTTTTATCGGCCACTATTTGGCAGTTGTTCCTGGAGGAAAATGCTTTGTCACCGAGTACATTACCAAGTTCCGGGAGGTTTTTAATTAGATGTTCAAACTCTTTGGAATCATGTCGATTCCATGGTGTGGTCGTAAACCACTGGATCACACCGGTTTCAATATCGATGCTGATATGGAGTTTGATACAGTCTTTTCGTCCGCTTTGCCGTTTGATCCGGATGTCGTACC
>JAWABU010000006.1 GCA_038884455.1 Candidatus Thermoplasmatota archaeon
GACCGTGCATCATCAGATGTTTCAGAGGATTGATGCCGAGGTTGAGGAGAAACGATACAAGTGGTTCTGTGAAACCTTGGTGATGATGAAGAATGTTGGACTGGTGAAACTGGTGGTTTTGAAGCGGAGAAAAAACTACTACTCTGGGAAGAAAAAGAAACATATGGTGAAGACGCAGATCATGGTCAACAAAAAAGGACTGATCCTGCATAAAACCAAACACAAGAACGGAAAGAAACACGATTATGATCTGTTCAAGAAAACCGGTCCGCCACCACTACCACCGAAGGTCGAACTCGGTGTTGACCTCGGTTATTACGGAATTGAAACAGACTACCCATTGTTGAATGTGAATATTCCATTTAAAAAACCAAAGAAAAAAGAGCTCACCAAACAGGAGAAACGATACAACAAAAAACAGAGGAAAGCACGGGTGATCGTGGAACACACCATCGGCAGGATGAAAAAGTTCCGTATCATGGGGCAAGAATTTAGAAACAGACTCACACGATACGATCGTATGACGTCTATCGTCTGTGGTCTAGTGAATTTTACCATACAACCAGAGTAAAAAATAGTAAATCGGGAGGTTAAAAGAGAGTAGTTATTCTTGTTTTACAATTACGCAAAAGGTCTATTATATTAAACAAGCTGTAGAAACCTGGGGTATCACGTATGTCCTTCTTGTTGGTAGTGGTGTGAAAGGCTCTGAGAAGTTCCCGGTTCGAAACACATGGGTTCCAACGCAAGGGTATGAAGAGTATTTCCCCTCAGATTTGTACTATGCTGATCTGTACAATGCTGCGCTTGATTTTTCAAGCTGGGATAGTAACGGAAACCATCGATATGGTGAGTTTCCCTATGATACTAATGCGGTGGATCTGTATCCTGATGTGTATCTCGGACGGTTAGCCTGTCATGATCTTGCTGAGGTGAAAACAGTGGTTCAAAAAATTATTAGTTACTCCACAAAAAATACGATGACGAACAAAATAGTTCAGATGGGCGGTGATACGTTTCCAGGAGATGCTGAAAACATCAATGAGGGCGAGTATTGTAACGAACGTGTCATGGAAAAACTTCCAGGTTATACGACAACCCAGTTATGGGGTTCAAATGGGAAACTAACCAAGATGAACTGCATTCTTGCGTTTTATCAGAATGCTGATTTTGTTGATTTTTCTGGTCATGGGAGTTATGCAAGCTGGGCAACACATCCACCAGGTGATGACTCAGTCTGGATTCCCCAAGGATATCGATGGAATGGTTTTCTCTTTATTGATGCGACGTGGATGTATAATTTCTACAAACTCCCGGTGGTAGTTTTTAATGCATGTTCATGCAGTAAGTTTTCAGAAACTGCAAATTGTCTGAGTTGGTCATTGGTTCAAAAAAAGATGGGTGGCGCTATTGCTACCTATGGTGCGTCTGGTATTGGATATGGAAGTTACGGAAGTAGTGAAGATGATCGACTTTTTGGATGGATGGAAGTGCATCTGTTCGAAGGATTGTACAAAGATAAAATTCTTGGAAAAGTATGGGGTGAATGCATCACTGCATATACCACAGCATTTATCGCAGGTGGTGGACAGGTTTTTGATGCTGATTATAAAACCGTTGAAGAGATGACATTGCTTGGAGATCCTTCTTTGGTAATTCAGTAACCCTTTTTTTCATTTTTTTGATTTTTATCAACGGAGAAAGTATTAAATACCAACTGCGCATTCTATGTGTTAACAATTAACCCGGAGGTGATTTGTTTTTGGAAGAACGACCAAAAACTAAATTTGAAATTACTAGTGTCGCAGAAAAAGAAATTGATCTTCTGAGCAGACACATTGAGATTTTAAAAACTGTACAAGAGCATGGACCGATTGGCATCATCCGCCTCTCCCAGGTAACCGGCCAACCCCAACATATGGTCAGATACTCTTTACGGACACTCGAACAGAGTGGTGCGATACGGCCATCACCACAAGGAGCAGTTGTGACTGATTCAGTTCATGAAACGTTGGGAACGTTGCAATCAACCATGGAAAGTATGATTACAACAATGACTGAAATAAAAAAGAAACTCCAATAACTCCTTCTTTTTTTTCTTGATGAGTGCATTCGTCGATGCCACGATCCTCAGACGATGAGCAATATTTTTAAATAGCATAAGCCAATAAAGGCATCACAATATCATTGCGCTGCCTAAGTAGGAAAAATAAAAGGGAGATTGAGATATGAAAGTAGAGAAAATTATCACCAGCATACTTATGACATGTCTTTGTTGTTTGAGTTTGATACTGCCATCGGTGACTGCATTAGAAGTGATCCAAGATGGTCCAAACGATGTTGTAACCATTAATTATATGACTGAAGAAAGTAAACTTGTGACCACCCATCCTGATATCCAAGTGAAAAATATCGATATCAAAACAGTGACCTATGATCAACTTGGTACACGGGCAACAGTCACACTTTCAGTGTATGGACGTATCGAAAATCGGGGAAACATTGCAAATACACTTGAAAATGTTGATGATCTTTCCAGTCTTAATTTTAACTACGTTCAATATGGGGTCACTGTCATTACCTCTGATGATTCCTATCAACTTATTTATATTAATCAAAAAGCACAAGTAATCTATTCTGACTCAGAGATCATCAATTTAACATCTGCTGATTTTTCAGTGAATAATGATCTATTAACAATATCATTTAATTTGCGTTCAGATACTGAGACCTACGATTCACTTGAAGTTGAAGTTCTTTTTATCAAGATGAATCTAACAAGTTTTGATGATTTCGATATGGATGAACTCGATGAAACGGCGTTTGTTTATCTTGTTGACACGGCGCCTAATGCTCCACTTGAGGCAATTGCGGAGGCAACGAATATTGCTGAGGCAGGAAAACCGGTGCAATTTAATGCGACAGCAGTTCCATTTTCTGGGCTTCCACCGTATACGTATCATTGGGATTTCGGCGATGGAGAAACAGCAACGGAACAAAACCCGATTCATATCTATAAACAACCAGGCTCCTATAACTATACCTTAACAATTACTGATAGTTCAACGCCGCAACAGTCAGCAACCGACACAGGAACAATCAAAATCACAGGTGCAACAACTGAAGGAACTCCGAATAATCTCTTGATTTTCCTTGCTGCTATAATAATCATTGCCTTGATTGGTATCGCGATTATTATCTATATCCTCAGACGATAACACAAATCTTTTTTTCCAGTATTTTGATTGTTCGGTATCTTTTTATGGTTCTAGTTGATGCCTTTTTTGTATTTTGAGGAGTTCAAATGAGTGAAAAAGAAAGTAGATATGCGTTGAAAAAAAAATCGGCATGGGAGATCTTTACTAAAGAACAGATTAAAAAATCATTTGATTTCGCTGAAGGATATAAACATTTTTTGCAGACTGCAAAAACAGAACGGGAAGTCATCTCATATATCGTTGATGCTGCACGACAACAGAAAAAACACTGTATCGTGAATCGAGAAAAAGAAGCAGCAGTTGTCGTTCCAGGGACCACGTCGATTTCTGAAGGGATACGGTTAATCATCGCACATATTGATTCCCCACGACTTGATTTAAAACAAAACCCACTCTTTGAAGATGGCGATAGTAATCTTGCATTGTTTGAAACCCACTATTATGGTGGTATCAAGAACTTTCAATGGGTGGTAATACCACTTGCATTACATGGTATTGTGATTCGAAAGGATAAAAAAAAGGTGTTGTTTAAACTCGGAGAAGACCCTCAAGATCCAGTTTTTGCTGTTCCTGATCTTCTCCCGCATCTCTCGCATGACGTTCAAGATACGAAAAAGCTAGATGAGGCAATTAAAGGAGAAAGTCTTGATATCGTTATCGGGAGTAAACCGATTCTTGGACAAGGCAAGGAAAAAATCAAAACCGCACTTCTTGAAAAATTACATGAAGATTACGGTATGACTGAGGAAGATTTTGTCTCAGCTGAACTTGAAGCAGTTCCAGCGTTTCAACCTCGAGATGTTGGTTTTGACCGTTCGTTGATTGGCGGTTATGGCCAGGATGATCGTGTCTGTGCATATACTGCATTACGAGCAATACTTGATGTGGACAAAACTCCTTATACTTCAGTTGCTTTATTTGTTGATAAAGAAGAAATCGGCAGCGAGGGAAATGTCACTGCACAGGTGATACCATTTCTCCGTTCAATTATAAAAAGTCTTGATTCAACCGTTGATGTTGATGCTGTGATGTTGAAATCAAAAGTTATTTCAGCTGATGTCAACGCTGCGGTAACCCCAAATTATACTGATGTTTTTGAATTAAAGAATGCTTCATCACTAGGCAATGGCGTGGTGATGTCAAAATATACTGGCCATGGCGGTAAATATGCTGCTCATGACGCCTCTGCAGAGTACGTCGCTGAAATCCGAAACCTGTTAAATACCTATAAGATCCCCTGGCAGACTGGAGAGCTCGGTAAGGTTGACAAAGGTGGCGGCGGAACTGTTGCTAAGTTTTTCGCCCGGCTTGGTATGGAGGTGCTTGACCTAGGACCAGCAGTGCTTTCCATGCATTCCCCGTATGAGATTACCAGTAAAGTTGATGTCTATGCTGCGTATCTTGCATATCGAGCGTTTTTTATGCATCCTCACTAACAAGATATTTTTATGATAGCGGCGGGATGAGCTCCTGATTTTCATCGTCAAATGATTCAAGTGTCAGCTCTTTTTGAACGCAGTAGTTTGGATCACATGGTTTTTCAATTTTATGGTTTAACGGGAACCCTGCGAGATGCATCATGGGATGTGTTGCTTTTTTACCATGTTTCCAGCGGTAGTACAACCAATGACTGAAGAAGAACACCGGGCTTAACGCCCATTTTTTCTCTGGAGCCCAGAAGTCGATGTTGTTTTTCCAGCAACGAGCTAGAACTTCCCATTGAAGGTCGGTGAGGTTATTGAGATTGGTTCTATGGCAATGTCCAAGCACTGCGTCTTTGAGCGGGATGAACAAAACCGGTGTGTAAAACATTTTTGCATTATGCGCTCGGAGATCATCAATAAGGTTGAGTGTTGCGATAACATCTTCGTCAGTTTCTTCTGGCTGCCCGGTCATAATTGTGCAGAGCGGCCACCAGTCATAATCATTGAGCAGACCGATCCCTTGAACGACAAGTTCGGGCCAATTGTCGACGCTGTAGGGAAGTGCTTTTCCTTTCATGTATTTTTGCATGAGTCGAACACTTCCAGTTTCAATACCGATTTCAACCGAAACAAAAGGTTGTTTGTAAGTACTGTTCTTCTTTGGTGTCCATCGTGTTTTTTCTAAAAGAATTGGCGTCAGTTCCTCGAGGAGTTTTTTATCATAAATGATCGGTGCAAGTGACGCATGCGACAGAAGGATATATTCGACGCCAGGATACTGTGCAATAGTTTTGTATAGTTTAACGACTGCATCTCGATTTGGAATGAATCCTTTTTTTGATTTATAGAGAAAGATATCTTCGGTCACGGTAAAGATTGATTGTGCACCATCTCTGATATTAATTGCTACTTCTTTCATGATGTGATCTAGCGGAAAAGAGTATTTTGTTCGCATGGTTGGGCTACAGAATTGACATCCTCGTCCGCACCCACGGGTAATCTCAACCATACCGTAGCATGCACCATGTCGAATAAGTGGAATTTTTTTTCGATCTGGTTTTTGTGCTTTAAAATAGGATGGTGTTGGCTCGTTGTTGAGCACTTTTTTAAAAAGGGTGACAAGTTCTTCTTCTCCTTCACCGTCAAAGAGCAGATCGATTCGAAGTTGTTCTTGCATGTTGGTTTCACTGATCTGCCACGATCCTGCACCACCGACGATGATTTTTGGTTTGTATTTTTGTATTGCTGGATGGTTAATTAGTTTTTTAAACTCAAGAGAATTGAGGGCTTCTCCACCAAATCCAATAAGTGAGTTGTACGTTGTTGAGACATAGGCAAGCCCCATTGGATCCATGGAGGATATTCCTACAATTTTTGTATCCTTCCCAATAAATTTGTCCAGATGATCATAGTGGGCTACGACAACATTTTCTTCACCGAATGCTTCCACAAGCATTGCTTCGACTTTTCGGAGACCATAAATCGTTCGTTTTGCAGTACCATCTGGATTATGTTCAAGTTTTGTTAGGTATTCTCGAAGTGCGAGCCCTGAGATTTTATGGGGAAAGGTGCAGATAAATGCTTGAAAGGGGTTGTTGTCAAATTCATTTGCTTCAACGCGTGATGCGGTGAGCACGATTTGATATCCATCTTTTTTCTCTGATATCATAGTGTAGATCAACTCCTTTTTTATTCTTGTTGAATGACTGCCTTAAACACAGGGTCTTTGATGGTATCTTGGATATTTCTAAGAAACTCATTCCATGAGAGCGTGTTGTGTACCCATCGGATCATCTCTTTTTTATGAAGTGAGAGTATTTTGAGAAATCCCTGCCAAGTGTATCCTTCTGCTTTGAGTGGTTGTGACCAGCCACCATCATTCCAGAGATAACTGGGGAGGCGGTTGCCAAACCAAAGGATGAGACTATCGACATCCCAGCTTTTTTTCTGGTATTCAGCAGATTGCTGTTTAAACATTACTGGTTCTGGTGGTATTGAGAGATTCATACAACGGGGTCCCCCATGTGGTATGTATATGGGACTTGGTATTATGATGATGTATAAAAATATTACAGGTACTGTGGCTTTGCATCTTTAATCAGAAGCAGAATAAAAGGGCAGAATTGGGATTAAAAGTGCAAAACGCATTAAAAATGCGAAGCCAGATCCCCAATCAAAAATAAAACCATAGCTTCTCTCTAGAGTATTTAAAAAAACCATTAGCAAAAAGTATATATAGAAGTGACATCATAGGCCTTAAAAGCATATCGAAAAGTATTAAACCATGGACGAATGGGGGCCGAGTGCTTATGGTTCAAATTCAATCAAAAAAGAAAAAAGATAAACGGCAAAGTATTGAAGAAATCGTTCAATGTCCTGAATGTAACAGTACCCATCTAAGTAAAGATTATACCAGAGCAGAACTTGTCTGCGAAGACTGCGGGTTAGTCATTGATGAAGATTTCATTGATCATGGGCCGGAATGGCGTGCGTTTGACAGTGATCAGCGAGAAAAACGTGCTCGTGTTGGCGCACCGATGACGTATACTATCCATGATAAAGGTCTTTCAACGATGATCGGTTGGAAAAATCGAGATTCCTACGGTAAGTCAATTCCAACACGGAATCGTGCGCAGCTGTACCGTCTCAGAAAATGGCAACGTCGTATCCGCATCAGCGATGCTACTGAGCGGAATCTTGCTTTTGCGTTATCTGAACTTGATCGTATGGCGTCAGGGATGGGTCTTCCGCGTACCGTTCGAGAAACCGCTGCGATGATTTATCGGAAGGCAGTGTTAAAAAATTTAATCCGCGGGCGGAGTATTGAAGGGGTATCTGCATCTGCACTTTATGCCGCATGTCGACAATGCAACGTACCTCGGACTCTAGATGAAATTGCTGCATCGTCACGAGTCTCTCGAAAAGAAATTGGGCGGACATATCGTTTTATCGCTCGTGAACTTGGATTAAAACTCATGCCGACGTCACCGCAGGATTATATCTCTCGATTCTGTAGCGAGTTAAAACTATCTGGTGATGTTCAAGCAAAAGCAATTGAAATCCTAAAAGATGCTGCTGATAAAGAACTAACCAGTGGTCGAGGGCCAACCGGTGTTGCTGCTGCTTCGATCTATATTGCATCAATTCTCTGTGGTGAGCGCCGAACACAAAGAGAGGTTGCTGATGTTGCCGGCGTAACCGAGGTAACCATTCGGAATCGATACAAAGAGCTTGCTGAACGACTTGACATCGACATCATTCTTTAAATCAATCTTTTTTATCTTTTCTCAGGAATTATGACGCGTTGGTATTGCGAGAAAAAAAAAGAGTTTTACTATAACGAAGCTAAACGAGTTGGATATCGTGCTCGTTCTGCGTTTAAACTCCAGCAGATCAATAATCGCTTTCATATTATCTCTCCTGGTGATCTTGTTGTTGATCTCGGTGCAGCACCAGGAGGTTGGAGCCAAGTTGCATCAGAACTTGTTGGAAGCAGTGGAAAAGTGATTAGCGTTGATATCTCGATGATGAAATCACTTGAACATGTTACCTTTATCCAAGGTGATATTACTGATCCGGTAACGGTTCAAGCAATTCTTGATGAAATGCGCGGTTCGCGAGCACATGTTGTTATTTCAGATATGGCACCAGATATTTCTGGGAACTATTCGGTTGATCAGGCTCGAAGCGTTTGGCTGTGTGAGCATGCGTTTCAGGTAGCTGAAAAAATCTTGAAAGCAAAAGGTCATTTTGTTTGTAAAATCTTTGAAGGAGCTGATACCCCTGCTTTTTTTGAAACAGTCAAACACCGTTTTCAGCTGGTCAAGAAATTTTCTCCAGATGCTTCACGGAAAAGTAGCTCAGAGGTATATATTATTGCTCGTTCGTATAAGGGCTAAGCCTGCTGCCGATGTTTTTTAGCAAGGTTTTATGAATAGGATCCATAGAAGAGTATATTATATAGAAATTGATATCAAGGTCGTTTCCGATTTAAGACAGATCAGTTTGGTTGATATGATGTATGAGCAATCAGTGACTCTGGAGACGTTTCTTCGTAAATCATTGGAAGATATCGAACGGAAGATATCAGAAATTATTAATGATGAAAAAATCCTTTTCAATCTGAAAGGTGGTAAACGGTTACGACCGTTACTTGCATCGATAGCTTTTAAAGCATGTACCAAAGGTGAAGAGTCGTCTGATGTGTATGAGCGTTTTCTTGAAGGGTGTGTCGGTATTGAGCTTGCTCATGGTGCCTCATTAATTCATGACGATATTATTGATGGTGATAGATATCGTCGTGGTGAACCTGCTTTTTATGTTACTGCTGGTTTAGATAATGCAATACTCATCGGTCATAAGATGCTGGTCCTTGGTTTTGATATGGCGTTACGACATGGTGAACGGTTTGCTAGATTGTATCTTAATGCATGGCAGGGAACACTTGATGGTCAGCTCAGCGAGGTGAATTTCAACAGTAAAGAGTTAAACAATGGTCAGATTTCAGCTGATTCAAAGTTTTTCCAAATCTATAGTAGAATTATTGATTTGAAAACTGCAACGTTATTTTCCTCAGGATGTAAGGCAGCAGCTTTATGGGCGCAGTCATCAGATTCGGTTGCAGAAGTGTTAGGTGGATACGGTCGTGAAGTTGGATTTGCGTATCAGCTTGCTGATGATCTTGTTGATTTGACGAAAGGTGAAATGATCGATAGTGTGGTGCTTCCACTTTTGTCTCGTTTGGATAAAAAAACAATTAAAAATGGTTCATTGCGTGCCCGATCAATTAAGAAAAAATTAGAAAAAAATTCACCGGAAATTCAAAGATTGTATCTCAGTGAAATTCAAAAACATCTTGCAAAAGCGCAAGAATATTGTTCGTCGTCGCTTATCCCTGAGAATCATTATAAAAATTTTTTACGACAGGCACCATCGTACATTATTAATAAAATGCTCGAAGAAATTAATATGAAAATTTAATGATGACAAGGGTTAGATTACTTTCTTGATACGAGCAGTGCTGCATGATCTTTTTCAAAAGGAGCTAACTCGATTTTTTGATGGACAATTAGATCATCCTTTTTTAGGATGTTTATTACCTGTTCATAGGCCTGTTTTGGTTTTAAAGCAACATCGATACTTCGTGCTTTTACCATAAGAAGTGCTCGTCCATCAGGTTTTAGATATCTCTTGATATTTGTAATGAAGATTTCTGCTTGGTTCCGCTGGCTGATGTCTTGGTAGATGAGATCAACTGGAGATACATAAGGGCTATAGCGGTCAGGATGAAAAGCATCTTCAAGGATGGGAATAATGTTGGTTCGTTTTTCACAAACCGTGAGCAGCTTTGTTGCTGCAATCGGTGAATATTCCACGGCATAGATGATTCCATGAGTGATAATATCGGAGAGATGACTCACGGTTGTACCTGTTGCTGCACCGAGATATAAAACCGATGTTGTTGGTGTAAGATCAAGAACTAATCCTTTTTGTAATGCTGCAGCAAGTTTACTTCGATAGGGATTCCATGAACGATATTCGACATCATCAACGGTGACGAGCCGCTCATTATACACTTTCATACCGTGACACTGGGGGGGATTCACCGTAAACAAGCGGTCTTTTTCCTGATATACTCCTTTGATTTTTGTTTCCTTCATACTCTGGAGGGTATACCGATACAATGTGATAAATATTTTTTCGAAACGTTAAATTAGGTGTTCTCGATACGGTGTAACGGGGTTTTTCCTATGGCATTGCGGTCACCGTTGTATACCGTGCAACAAAAACTTGGTGCGCAGTTCACTGAATTTGCAGGTTTTGAGATGCCGGTACAGTATTCATCGATTCGTGAGGAACATATGGCAGTTCGAAGACATGTTGGTTTGTTCGATGTGTCTCATATGAGTAATATTTGGATTTCAGGGAAAGATGCTGAATCATTGATCAGTATGACAACAGTTGAAGATGCAACAAAAATCCCAGATCAAAAAAGCCAGTATACCGTGATCCTACGTGAGGATGGAACCATTATTGATGATACGATTTTTATGCATCTGGATGATCGATATATGATGATTCCAAACGCAGGAATGAATACGATTGTAGCAACCTGGTTACAGGAACAGGCAAAAAAACATAAGTATCAGGTGAAAATCGAAGATGTTTCAAGGAACTATGCGATTCTTGCGATTCAAGGCCCAAAAGCTCGGCAAACCCTTCAGAAACTGACTGATGTGTCGTTGGATACTCTGAAACCGTTTGACTGTCAATACGCTGATGTTGACAAGGTATCCTGTATTCTTTCATATACCGGATATACTGGAGAAGCTGGTTTTGAACTGCAGATTTCACCTGTGAAAAAAGCAGAAAAAGTATTCAAAACAATTCTTTCTTCCGGTGATGAGTTCGGTATTAAACCTGTTGGTCTTGGAGCTCGAGATACCCTTAGGTTAGAGAAATGTTTCATGCTTGCAGGTAATGAGTTTGCAGGAGGACGAACGCCGCTTGAAGCAACACTTGGCTGGACGATTAAATGGGATCATGAGTTCATCGGTAAAGAATCATTACTCAAGCAGAAAGAAAAAAATGATTTTCCGAGGATGACGTGTCTTCGATGTACTGAAAAAGGTATTCCGCGTCACGGTTGTGATATATATAAAGACGGTCGAAAAGTTGGTATTGTGACGAGTGGAACACTATCACCCTGTTTAAACACAGGTATCGCGATGGGGTATGTGGCAAAGGAGTTTCGTGAACCAGGAACAACGCTCGATATTATTGTTCGCGATAAACCGATACATGCTGTTGTGGTCAAACCACCGTTTGTACCAAAAGACTGGGCTGAGCATACCTAAAACAAATATTTATATGAGGTATTGAAAATAACTAGAGAGGTGTGAAAGAGTTATGGGACATGAAGTACGAGATGATTTGAAATACACACAAACCCATGAATGGGTAAAGATTCAAGGAAAAAAAGCTATTGTCGGTATCACCGATCATGCGCAATCTGAGCTCACCGATATTGTTTTTGTGGAGCTTCCAAGTGTTGGAAAAGAAGTAAAAAAAGGTGACGAGTTGTGTGTAGTTGAATCGGTTAAATCGGTATCAGAAATTTATGCACCCGTAAGTGGAAAGGTTGTCGCTGTGAATAAAAATCTTGAGGACTCCCCAGATAAAATCAATAGCAGTCCCTATGATCAGGGTTGGCTTGTTGAACTGGAAATCAAAGACACAAAAGAAGTAGACAGTTTACTGAATGCAGCAGCATATGCAAAACTTATGAAATAATACCTTCATCGTTTCTTCTTTCTTTGAATTGTCTTAACGTTCGGGTTGTTCTTTTTCTTACATAAGTGTCTTAAACCATCGTCGTATTTTAGAGACGAGCAGGTCTGAGGAAATCATGAGAAAATCGTGTTGTGTCTCTTCTAACTTGTTTGCCTTGATTTTTTTCCTACTTCCGACAGGTATGCTGTGTCTTGGTTTTGTGGTTTTTCCGTATCCTGCTTCGCCAGAGTCCAATCCTCTCTTGTATGTTCCTCTTTTTGGTGGTTTGCTCCTGCTGGGATGTGGTTATTTCTGGAAAGAACCATCTTGTGCAAGTGTCCTTAAAATCCTAGGGTGGACTGCTTTTATGATGTTTTGGGCGTTCCTTCCAAGTTTTTTATATTATTCTGAGGATGGAGATATTTTTAATGCCGTGGTTTGTATTGTTGGCGTGTATTTCTTGATGTATGTCGCATATCATGAATGGGTGTCCATACGGCAAAAACAGTATCCTTCATGTTTGAATTGGCTTGCTGGAGGTACCTTTATTGCAGGACTGATTTATTTTATGTTTGATTCAAGCATCATCCCTTTTTTTAAAAAAGGTTTAATTGAACTGGTTGCGCAGCAGAGCGCTCACCTTATGAATCTTTTTGGATTGCATGCAACCATTAATCCAAACTATCCAAGTGTCATACTTTATCAAAACACATCGATAAGTATTATTTTTGCATGTACTGCGATTCAATCGATGGTTCTTTTTATCGGGATGCTTGGTGCTTTGTCAATCGCACCACTTCAACGCAGGTTACTTGGTATCGTTATCACTGTTGTCCCGATATATTTTTTGAATCTATTGAGAAATGCCTCGGTGATTTTTCTCGTTGGTAACAATATTACAGATTTTCATCTTGCTCATAATGTTATCGCAAAAGCTGGTTCATTGATCGCTTTGGTTGTTCTTCTCTTCATCACCTTTAAAATTACTCCTCAGCTCTATGACGAGATCATGAATATACTCAGGCTGCCGAAAAGGCAAGGGCCTGTTGAGAATTTTTTTAAGATTGTTTGGAGTAGACGTAAGGAGAAGATATGATGAAGATTGCGAAAGGTGGTTTTAGAACAATTTTCTATACAGAACTGTGTTGCCTGCTCTGTATCCTTGGGGCTTTTTTCGTTGAAAATCTCCTGAGAATGGTTTTTATTTTTTTTGCAGCAGTGCTCTTATTGCTTGTTTTCCTTCTTTTTGTCTTTTTTAGAGATCCTGAGCGAAAAACTGGTGATGGTATTGTTGCAGTTGCTGATGGCATCATTCGTGATATTGTTGAACGACATGATCCTGATATCGGTGATTGTATCCTGATTTCAACGTTTTTAAATATTCATAATGTTCATGTTACCCGCATTCCTCTTGAAGGAACTGTAATTGATATTCGATATTGTCAAGGATCACATATTCCGGCGTTTAAAAAAGAATCAGAGCGAAATGAACAAATGACACTATTACTTCAAACATCAATTGGTGTGCTGAAAATCGTTCTGATTGCTGGCACAGTTGCACGTCGTATCATGGTGTATGTTCAACATCATGATGCATTGCAGAAAGGACAACGTTTCGGTTTGATAAAATTTGGTTCACGGGTCGATGTTTTTTTACCTCGAGATAAGATTAACGTCTGCGTTCAGAAAAAAGATACGGTCAAAGCAGGGGTTGACAAACTTGCAGATATTAAAGGATAATATACTTGGACGTGCCGATATCATTACACTTCTGAATGCATCGTGTGGTTTTCTCTCCCTTATTATGCTTTTTGCTGATCACCTCCGCCTTTCTATTTCTTTGATTTTTATTGCTGTTCTTGCCGATGGTTGTGATGGTATAGTTGCGCGGCGTTTTGGGAAAAGTAGTATCGGTGAATACTTAGAAGCTATGGCTGATATGGCATCGCTTTCAATTGCACCACTCGCGGTTGTTTTATACCTGTATTACCCTGTTACGGTTCATTCATTTGTTCTGTTTTTCCTTTTGCTGGGTGTTTGCGTGCTGGTTTTTATCGCCTGTGTTCTTCGTTTGGCAATGTTCCATTTATGGAAAGATACAACTCTTTTTCACGGACTTCCAGCCTCTGCAAGTATGCTTTTTATTCTTGGGTTCTGTCTGTTGCAGATCCAACCAGAAATTATGATAGGTATTCTTTGTATTCTTGCAGCTGCATTGGTATCTCCGATCCGTTTTCCAAAACCAGGGCCTGTTACCAATGGTGCGGCAGCACTGTTACTCCTCGGCGTTCTCATCGTATATACTGCGTATCATAATCTGATGATTTTTTTGTTACTTGGTGCACTCTTTATCTATACTTTTGGCGGGCCGATTCTTGTTGTTTATGGAAAAAAACTGGTATGATCAATGTTTATTTTTTTTGAAGTAAAAAACTTTTTTTTAGAGTGTTGAAAGTGCATAGTCAACAACAGTACCATTGGCAACTGTAATGGTTCTCAAAATGCCGTTTCTGCTCCTCGTAGAAGATGCAGTTTGGATAAAAGCAGGATGCTGCTGTTGATCTACGATTGGTTTTCCTATACTGTCAAGAACTTTGTTTTTATGGGAATGACCACTGAGAACAACTGCAACATTATGATGAACACAGTAGGTAATGAAGTCTTGTCGATTTTTTGTGATACATTCATTATTTCCACTGGGATACGGGTTTGGTATCGATTGGAATCCTTTGTCGTTTTTATCATTAACTGCAGGATGGTGCATGGCAATAATTTGACATAAATGGGTATCCCCAAAGTATTGTGTAAGAAGATGTAGTTGTGTCGTGGTTAAACCGCTTGCTTCGGGAGTAATGCCGCGGTCGAGTCTACTAAGATCATATCCGCTGTCAAGGCAGATGTAAGTGATATTGCCGTATTCAAAAGCGTAGTCATTAAAGGGGTTGAGATACCGATGGTATCCTTGCATGTTGATGTAGGGACGATATCCTCGGATGAATCGATGTTCATACCGTTCATGATTTCCAGGCAGGGTATAGATAGGAATGGTTGATTGTTCTATCAGATGATGGAATCGTTGATAAAAATTCTGATGATGGTTTTTGGTATTCGCCCAGTCAACAATATCGCCAGTGATAAGAATAAATGCTGGTTGAATGTTTTTAGTTATATACGATAATATTCTCCGGAATCGAAGTTGTTCGAAGAACGGGGTATACGCTTTGCCGATGTGAATATCGGTGAGGTGTACGACGGTGTATTGACAGGGTTCAGAATTTTGGATTTGTACGGCATGTTTCCAGGAGTATTGTTTTCGTTCGGTTCGGACATAGAGATCATACAAACCATTAGGGATGGCATCAATTGAGCAATGGATGATAAGTTCATCTTCTCTCCGAGTGTTACCTCGGTGAATCCAGAAACGATAGTGTTCTGTGTTTTGATCCAGAGTATAGGTGGCATGAGTCGTGGTATCTTGAAGCAGAACTTCGTAAAGCGTAATTGCATCTGCATGGTTGTCTCGTTGTTCTGAAAGAAGGATGACGAGTTGGTTTTCTTCATCTCTGCTGATGATCTGAGGACATCCAATTGAAGGATACATGATGCCATCTTGATTGAAGCCAACGGTGAGGTATTCGATTTTTTCAGGATGACAACCAGCTCTGAATTTTAAGGTATGGTTGCCGATAATGCTAGGATAATATTCGATAGTAACTGTTTGTCGTGGCATTCTAGTGATAAGAATTATTCCGGAAGTGACAGGAAGTTCTCCAAAGATCACCCGGATTCCTTGGGGAGAAGCAATGATACCATAGTATTCGTCGATTATTTCAATGAGCTCGTAGAAGGGATGACCGAATGGATTCCCCATGATCGTGATGTCGATAAACATTGGTTCATCAAGTGATGGATATCTAGTTGAAAATGAGATATCAATAATTTCTCCTGGTTTTATAGTATTTGTCGTCGTCTGTGTTTGAGTATGTATAATCGTCTTATTGTCAGATTGTGCATGTGGTGTTCCTAGTGATTCTGCGATAGGGATTGTACTTACGAGTAGGACACATAGGAAACAGAGTAGTATTTGGATTATTTTTTGTTGATACATATAACACCGCACGTTTTGAAGTATTAATAATTATCATACAACTATTATATATAATTTAATAATGAAAAAGATTGCTTGTTTATTGGCGGCGTAGTGTAAACAAGCATCTTTATTGAAATAAAATTATTTTGTTGTATAATACTGATAAATATCATAATTTTTCTATTATATATTATAATAATAGTATTTGTCAAGCTCCAGATAGACAGAGCTCACTTCTGAGGAGATTCTCAGTCTCTTCCGCAATATTTTTCCCTTGTAACTTCCACGTTGCAAGCAACGAGGCAATATATTGATAACTCTGCGGTCCTTTCAGTGATCGAAAAGTCCCAATGATCTTTTCCATGATCACATGTTCTCGAATCGACTGCTCAGCTAAGTTATTGGTTGGCTGCATACCGGGGTACAACAGACAGGTGTACCAACAGCCAAGTCCGTTTTCGATGTACTTTACCACCTTTCGTACATCCAGATACTCGATGTATTCATCCACCAAGATCTGAAGTTCTTCATCCCAAATTTCTTTCTGTCGTTGTCGTTCCTCCATCGATGGATCCGTTCCGAGGAACTCCTTTAACCGGTTGAATTTCCGATGCATCTCTTCAGACAGCAATCGTCCATGCTCTGAAGCATCCTTGTACTCATCCACCTCACGGAGGAGATGTGCCCAACAGCGTTGCACCACAGGTAGCCACTTGTATACGCGCCATCCGTCGTTCACCCCGACTCCAGTAAACCGTTCACCAAGGATTTCTTCAAGGACATCCCGTCCTCTGGATTTCCTGATCACTACCAGGACATCATCGGTATCGGTTCGGAAGATCCACAGCCACCAGTTCTGACCAAGAATTCGTATACCGGTTTCGTCAACATAGACAAAACGCGCAGTTCTGATTTTCCACAGAAGCTGTTCGTACCTTGGTTGAAACGCATGCCCAACTCTCAGAAGAACATCGTTGACACCAGTATGACTTACATCAAAACCCCAGTGGCACCACAAGAACTCTTGAATACGTCTGATAACGCCACGCAGTTGAAAGCGCAGAAGGGTGATGTTGGTCATCAAACTGATACCAAGATTGCCAACTTGTGGGCAATCAGGGTGTGTAGCAGTCACCCTGTATCTGCATGCTGGGCAGTCATACGTATAACAATCATACCTGGTTACTTTCGTTCTTTGTTTCGGAGGAATTTCTTCAATCGTCCGTGATTCTACATCGATTGGATCTCCAAGAAAAGAACCACATCTTGGACAATTATCTGCAGTCACTGGAATGATTTCATCAGGTTTAGGTATGTGCCGCTTGGCACCTTGATGGCCCACTACTCCCCCATGTTTTCCAGAAGAAATATTGTTTCTGCCGATGTTTCCTTTGAACCGTTGTCGAGAGGATGGCGTATGAGGATTCTCATACTGGCGTAATTTGTTTTCAAGTTCGGTGATCTTTTCCTTGAGTTCTTTATTCTCTTGTTCCAGATCTACAACGTGCTGTTCCAATTTGTGGATACGTTGTGTCAGTTCTATGATCTGCTGTTGCATCCCATCCATGCAGATATGTAATCAAAGAACTCCTGTATGGATTTTTCGGTCAGCTTGACAAATACTATCATTGTCACCGATGTTCTAGATATGGCAAAAAAATGTGCTAGTGGTAGAGGAAATGGAGAACGCAGTCGTTGTCATGGAATCGGAAAAAATAATAGGAGTAATTATAGACCGCGTTTGCTCTCGTTTTCGTGGTTCTGGAACTTGTCCAGCATGCAACGGAACTGGGGAGATAAATTAACCCAAAAAAATCATTCATCTGTACCGGAAGAATTCTCATAGAATGAAGTTATAACCTCTCAAAGAATAATCAGCATGATAGATGCTAAGGGATTTATACCTGTGAATCTCAAATCTCGACAGGAGTATTGATTTGACATCGTTTTGCGAGGTGGATCTGTTTCCAGTATTCCCAACTAGCTGAATGGCATAATCTAAACGGATAGTCGACGGGAACGATTATCAATTATACTAGTAAAAATGTACATAGATCAGCAGAATGAGAAAATTTACTAGTATATTACATAGCTCTGCCGTTGATGTTCCAAACAAAGATGATGATTTGTACTCAACAGCAGAGAAATGAGGAAGCATACTAGTAAATTAGTGTTCAAATCCCTTCTCCTGCACTTTTTAAACAAGAGAGTATGATTTACCAAAAAATTGTTCATCTTTAAAAAATATGATGAGTTGATTTATAAAACAACTCTAGGAAACAATAAATTATGCATGGCCCCACTTGATGATCTCCCATGCGCGTTCATGGAAATAATAGATTACTGTTTGAATTGTCTGAAAAACAACTACGATACTAGTCATCTGAAGAATATTGCCAGTAAAAATATAGGTGACAAGAGCAAGGCTGATAATGCAGATGATTCGATAGCTTATTGATTTTGCAATGGTTCTTTTTTTTCCTTCTTTCATACGGTATCCACCTGGTAAAACCGGGTTGCTTATCTCCATATTTTGACGACATATAAGAATATTTTTTTATTTGGGCAGTAAATACTCTACTGTTTTATTTGTTGTTTTAATTTATTGATCTTATCCCGAAGCATGATTGCTTTTTCAAAATCAAGATCATCAGATGCTTTTCTCATTTGGATTTCAAGATCAATAATCAGTGCTGGAATATCTTTTCGTGGAATATGTTTTGTGTCAGTTATTTCAACAACTTTTTCTTTAATCGGTTTTACAACTGTTGTAGGAATAATACCATGTTTTTGATTATACTCAAGTTGTATATTTCGTCTGCGATTGGTTTCTTGCAGTGCTTGTGCAATAGATTTGGTCATAGTATCTGCATAGAGCACTACCTTTGAGTTCACATTGCGAGCAGCACGACCAATGATTTGAATAAGACTACGTTCATCCCGCAGAAATCCTTCTTTGTCAGCATCAAGAATACCGATAAAACCAACCTCAGGGATATCAATACCTTCTCTCAGGAGATTTATCCCGACAAGAACATCAAAAACCCCGAGTCGAAGTTCTCTGATAATCTCACTACGTTCAAGGGTATCAATCTCTGAGTGAAGATACCGTGTTTTAACCTTTTTTTCAGCAAGATACTCTGAGAGTTCCTCAGCAAGTTTTTTCGTCAAGGTTGTAACTAGGACTCGATCACCTCGCTTCACGGTGCGTTGAATCTCAGCGATGAGATCATCGATTTGACCCGTGGTTTTTCGAACCTCAACTGGTGGATCAACCAATCCTGTTGGTCGGATGATTTGTTCAACGATCTGTTGGGAATGAGTAAGTTCATAGTCAGCTGGTGTTGCTGAGACAAAAATAACAGTATGTAGGTATTGTTCAAATTCATTGAAGGTTAACGGCCGATTATCGAATGCGCTCGGCAATCGAAACCCATAGTCAATCAATGCTTTTTTCCGAGAATATTCACCATGTTGCATTCCCTGAATCTGAGGTAGTGTCCGATGACTTTCATCGATAAATAAGAGAAAATCTTTGGGGAAATAATCAAGCAGACAAAATGGTTTTTCGCCAGGTTTTCTCCCGTCAAAATGACGTGAATAATTTTCAATTCCTTTGCAAAAACCGGTTTCCTCAATCATTTCAAGATCATATAAGGTGCGTTGTTTTAACCGATGAGCTTCAAACATACCAAGTTGCGGGAGACGTTCTTCGAGTTCTTGTTTAATAGATCTTATAGCTTTTTGTTTGCTTTCTTCAGGTATTACAAAGTGTTTTGCAGGATAGATAAATAAATAATCAAAATGATCAACGGTTTTTCCTGTTGTTTTATCGACTTCTTTGATCGATTCAATGGTAGAACCAAAGAGCTCAATACGAATAATATTATGATAGTACCCAGGTACAATATCAATGATGTCTCCTTTCACACGAAACCTTCCGGACTGCAGGTCGATATCATTTCGTTCATACTGCATCTCTAGTAATTTTCTTAAAAGATCTCTTCGGTCAATGATTTGATTTTTGGTTAGTTCAAAACCCATACGTGCAAAATCACGAGGATCACCAACACTATAAATACACGAAACAGAGGCAACAACGATAACATCGCGTCGTGAGAGTAGTGATGCTGTAGCAGAAAGTCGCATCTGTTCAATTTTTGGATTCACATCAGCATCTTTCTCAATATATAAATCACGTTGAGGAATATATGATTCTGGTTGGTAGTAATCATAGTATGAAACAAAATATTCTACTCGATTTTCTGGAAAAAATTCTTTAAACTCGCTGTACAACTGAGCTGCAAGGGTTTTGTTATGTGCGATCACGAGGGTTGGCCGTTGAATTTGTTGAATAACATGAGCCATGGTGAATGTTTTTCCAGACCCGGTTACACCAAGTAATGTTTGACAGGTATAGTTTTTTTTGATTCCCTCAACCAGTTGCTGGATTGCTTGAGGTTGTGATCCTTTAGGTACAAGATTTGTAGTGAGTTTAAATTGGTTCATGCTTTCAACTTTTTTTTCCGTAATAGGCGATTATATGAAAGTGCGAAACGATGCGCCTCATCCCGTATTTCTTGGATGAAATGTAATGCTTTATCTTTTTTGTCTAACCGAATTGGCTGCTGCTTCCCAGGAAGATAGATCTCTTCGTACTGTTTTGCTAAAGCAATAATCGGGATGTTGATCCCAAGTTTTTGTAACTCTGCGTATGCACTGCTCAATTGTCCACGTCCACCATCGATAATAATTAAATTTGGATATTCTTGCATGTTTTGTTGTAATCGCTGGTACCGCCGGTTGATAACCTCTGCGATTGCTGCGACGTCATTGACACCGTCCACTGTTCGTATGCGAAACCGCCGGTAGTTTTGTTTATCAGGTTTACCGTTTCGGTACTGCACCATGGATCCAACCATGAGTGTTCCTTGAAGATGTGATATGTCAAAACATTCAATAACCGTGGGTGTTTCGGGTAGGTTTAATTGCCTTTTTAGTTCTTCGATTTTTAAGGAATCCCCAAAAAAGGTAAAGTCAATGTTTTTATACACAAGATCAAGTAGCTGTTTTTTTGCTCCTTTTTTCGGTGAAATAATATGTACTTTTTTCTTTTTTTGTGTTTCGAGAAAATGATGCAGGGTTGCTGATAATTTCACCGGAACAATAACTCTTGAAGGTATCGGATTTTCTGAGTAATATTGAATAAGAAATTCTTCGAAGAAATCAGTAGTTTCAGGAAAGATATATTCTTGTTTATTGACAAGCGTTCCTTTATCGACGTTAAACATCATAAGGTATACAGTACCATCTTTTAGTTGATAGTGGATGACATCTTCATTATAGGTAACAGTTCTTTGAACATATTGTCGTTGATGAAGGTGACGGAGTGCTTCGAGCTGCTTTCGAATTTGTAATGCTTGTTCAAAATTTTGATCTGCAGCATACTGATGCATTTCTTTTGTGAGACTTTCAATTAATTTTTTTATGTTCCCTGAGAGAATCATTTTGACATGCTGTATCTTTTGGCTATAGGCGTCTTTTGATATCTGCTGAATGCAGGGGGCGTCACAGAGATTAATATGATACCGTAGGCATGCTTTCTTTGGGAGTTTTTTACAGGTTCGAAGATGAAAGATTTTTTGAAGTACCGCAAGGATATAATCGCGTTCTTGTGCAGAGACAAAAGGACCAAAATATTTCCCTTCATTGGTTTTCTGCCGTGCAACAAGTAGTCGAGGATATTCTTCGTTCGTGATGTGGATATACGCATAGGTTTTTGCATCTTTAAGATTGATATTATATCTTGGTTGATGTTTTTTAATAAGGATGTTTTCAAGGATAAATGCCTCAAGCTCAGTATTTGTTACAATAAAATCAACTGAAACAACATGCTGCATGAGTGCAACTGTTTTCTGATCACTCGACGATCGTTGGATATAACTTGCAACTCGTTTCCGGAGATCTGCAGCTTTTCCAATGTAGAGTATTTTGTTATCTGCATCTTTGAAGAGATAACAACCAGGTGTTGATGGAATTTTTTTTATATTGATCATAGCGTCTGTGTTTCATAAAGTACTGATCGGATAACCTTCCCCGTGTGACTTTCAGGGTTAGCAGCAACTTCTTCAGGAGTACCAACTGCAACGAGGTAACCTCCAAGATCTCCACCTTCTGGTCCGAGATCAATAATGTAATCAGCTGACTTGATCACGTCAACATTATGCTCAATGACAACTACGGTGTTTCCTTTGTCCACCAGATTATTGAGAACGTTAATCAATTTTCTGATATCATGAAAATGAAGACCAGTCGTTGGTTCATCCAGAAGATAGAGCGTATGACCGGTGTCTTTTTTTGCAAGTTCTCTGGTAAGTTTGATGCGTTGTGCCTCGCCACCAGAAAGCGTGGTTGCGCTTTGTCCAAGTTTGATATATCCAAGCCCTACTTGGTTGAGGGTGTCAAGTTTTTTCGAAATCGAAGGAATATTTTGGAAGATGTTTTGTGCTTCTTCAACACTCATACTAAGGATGTCTGCTATGGTTTTATTTTTATAGGTAACTTCAAGTGTTTCTTTGTTGTATCGTTTTCCTTTACATTCTTCGCATTCAATGTAAATATCAGGAAGAAAATTCATCTCAATTTTTATCATCCCGTCTCCTTGACATGTTTCGCATCGACCACCTGGTACATTAAATGAGAATCGACCTGCTTTGTACCCTCGTAGTTTTGCTTCAGGAGTTCTTGCAAATAAGGTTCTGATTTCATCAAACACCTTGGTATAGGTTGCCGGGTTGCTCCGCGGTGTTTTTCCAATTGGACTTTGATCAATAACAATAACTTTATCAATCGGTGTATCACAAATGATCGCGTCGTGTTTTCCTGGTTGTTCTTTTGAATTATACAGTTTTTTCATGAGGCCTTTGTAGAGTATTTCATAGATCAACGTTGATTTTCCACTACCTGATACACCGGTGATAACAGTAAAAATACCTGTTGGAATGTTAACCGTGATATTTTTTAGATTATTTTCAGAACAATTTTTTAATCGTATCATCGATGTTGAGGAGCGTCGTCGTTCAGGAATCGGAATACATAATTTTTTTGAAAGATATTGTCCGGTGAGTGATCTCGGATTTCTTTCAATCTGCTGAGGAGTTCCTTTTGCAATAATGCTTCCACCGTGTATACCTGCACCTGGCCCCATGTCAACAACATAGTCAGCATTTCTAATGGTTTCTTCATCGTGCTCCACAACGATGAGAGTATTCCCAAGATCTCGAAGTTTGCACAACGTCGTTATCAGTTTTTTATTGTCTCGCTGATGGAGACCGATCGACGGTTCATCAAGGATATAGATGACTCCCATGAGATTTGATCCAATCTGAGTAGCAAGTCGAATGCGTTGAGCTTCGCCGCCAGAAAGTGTTCCTGCGTTTCGTGAAAGGGTCAGATAGCTCAGACCAACATCTTCCAGAAATGAGAGACGTGTCTTGATTTCTCTGAGGATTATTTTTGCAATTTCTGTTTGTTTTTCTGACAAGATAAGCGTTTCAAAAAACTGCCGACATTGTTGAATCGACATATCTGTGATATCAATAATTGATTTTCCAGCAATTTTCACGGCAAGTACTTTTTGTTTCAGCCGTTTTCCCTGGCATTTAGAACAAGGAGATATTCGCATAAAACGTTCGAGGTCGCGTCGTCGATACTCTGATTCTGTTTGTTTGTAGAGTCTTTCTGATTGGGGGATGAGGCCTTCCCAACCGCCAACATGAGAGTAGTGAACATCACCGTTTTTCATCGATAAATTATACATAATTCGTTCTGTTGATCCGTACATAAGTGCATTATACTGTTTTTCATTGAGTTCTTTGATTGGTGTAAAAATCGAAAAACCGTAATGATTCGCCACTGCACCGAGATAATGGTTCCTCCAGCCATCTCTGAGTGTTTTGTATAAAGCTATTGCACCATCGGCAATTGACAGCTCCTTGTTTGGAATAATGAGATCTGGATCAAAATCCATTTTAATGCCAAGGCCATGACATTCTTCACAGGCGCCAAATGGGCTGTTGAAGGAAAACATTCGTGGTTGGAGTTCTTCGAAGATAAAACCGCAGTGCGGACATGCCATTGTTGCAGAATACGTATATTCAGTATTTTTTTCATCAAGAACCAGAAGTAATCCGTCTGATCTTTGCAGTGCATGTTCACAGGCTTCAGTTAACCGTGAAATATCTGAAGGATCAACACGGTCGATAACAAGATCGATATCATGTTTTTTATATCGCTCAAGATTGATTTCCTCATCAGTTCGACATATCTGTTTGTTGACTCGAACCCGCAGGTATCCTTCAGCGTTCAAATCTCTGAAAAGCTGCTCGTAGGTTCCTTTTTTCTGACGAACTAATGGCGCTAGAATTACTACCATCTGCTTATGTTCAGTAGCGATGCGTTCTGCGATCTGTTGGGGGGTTTGTGATTCAATTTTTACATCATGGATTGGACAGTGAGGAACACCAATCCGAGCGAAAAGCAGACGGAGATAATCATAAATTTCAGTGATTGTTCCAACCGTGCTCCGAGGATTTTTGCTGGTTGTTTTTTGCTCAATTGATATCGCTGGCGAGAGACCTTCAATACTATCAACATCAGGTTTATTCATCAACCCAAGGAACTGCCGAGCATATGCTGAAAGGGATTCAACATATCGACGCTGACCTTCTGCATAGATCGTATCAAATGCTAACGTTGATTTTCCGGAACCTGATAGGCCTGTAATTACAATAAATTTGTCACGAGGTAGGGTCACATGAATGTTTTTCAGATTGTGTTCTCGTGCACCTTTGATGATGATGTTCTTCATTAAAAAAACCCCCAAAAAAGAGTACATATCTTTTGTGTAAAAAAACGTGAATCAGTATCCACTATTCAAGGTTTTCCATTCATTTTGAAGGTATTCATCACATATAATCAGGATCATACGAAAATGTTAAGTTATACCAAAGGTATATGTTGAGTTGCATGGACGCTGATTTGATCATCATTCGATACGGAGAACTTTCGTTAAAAAGTCGGTATGTTCGAAATCAGTTTGAATTAAAACTTATTCACAATATTAAATATGCACTGACGTTAGAAAATATTTCTTGTAGGATCCATCGAGAATGGGGCAGGATTTATCTTGAAACAGATAAAATTTCAGAGAGTGTGCAGTTGTTAGAAAAAATTTTTGGGATCACCTCCTTTAGTCCTGCTATTCAAACAGCAAGTAATTTCGACAGTATCACGAAAGCTTGTTTTCAATATACTGATAGTTTACTTGATCCTACAAAAAGCTTTGCGCTTCGCGTGACTCGCACAGGAACGCATTCATTTACCAGCCAAGATGTTGCCATACACGTAGGAGCACAAATCGGTGAAAAAACAAAAGCACGGGTCGATTTAAAAAAGCCTAACGTTGAACTGTTTATTGAAATTCGGGACAAAAAAGCATTTATTTTTTTTGAAAAAATTCGTGGGCCTGGCGGCTTTCCCGTAGGCAGTCAGGGATGCGTACTTGCACTTCTTGAGAACACTGATTCTCTGCTTGCTGCTTGGTTTTTGTTGCGAAGAGGTTGTCGGGTTGAGTTTGCTGTAGTAAACAAAGCGCTGATACAACCCTTAAAAGATTTTTGTAGGACCTGGTATATCTCTCCGAAATATTATATCTTTGAAGATTCTGAACAGAACATCACTTACTTTTTAAACGATTTAGCAGCAAAAGATACTTATGATGCAGTTGTGGTAGGAAACAAATTAAAAACCGCAGAGGAGCTACGAAAGATTCAGTGGTTAAAAAAAGAACTTAACCTGCCCGTTCTCCATCCGTTGATTTCATTGGATGTTGAAAACGTTCAACAACAGGTTAAAACTCCTGAGGTACATGCATGAATATAGTTATTTTTGGTGCAGGTGCTCTTGGTTCATTTTTCGGAGGTATGCTTGCAAAACAACACACGGTTGCCTTACTTGGTAGAGAACAGCATATCACTATGGTTCGTCATCATGGTCTGAAGATTTCAGGAAAAACAAGAAGGATGATCCATCTTGAAGCGGTTCTATCTCTCAAAGAGGTCTCCTTTCCTCCTGATTTGATTATCATTACGGTTAAATCATATGACACATTTAATGCTGCGCAGGAGTTATCCGTACATCTGAACAAAGAATGTCTTCTTTTAACCCTTCAGAATGGTCTTGGCAATATTGAAGTGTTGACGTCGTATTTTCCTAAACAGAACATCCTTGCTGGTGTTACAACACAGGGAGTGTTCTATAAAAAACCAGGATGGGTTGTTCATACTGGTTTTGGCACAACACTTATCGGGGATCTTTCTGGAGAAACAACAGATCGAGTAGACGAGCTGGCGAAGGTATTCTCTGAATCAGGAATACCAACGGTCGTAAGTAATCATATTTATTCTGAGATTTGGAAGAAGGCAATTATCAATGCCAGTATTAATCCATTAACTGCTTTTCTAAGGTGTAAAAATGGGTATCTGCTGAAGAACCCGATTATTGAAAACGTTGTTGAACACATATGTCTTGAGGCAGCCGCTGTTGCCAAAGCTGAACAGATCAATGTTGATTTCAAGGAGCTGCTGGTTCTGACAAAACAAGTGCTTCAGAAAACAAAAAATAATTATTCATCTATGGTTCAGAGTATCCAACGGGGAAAACAAACCGAGATTAATGAGATAAACCAGAAATTTGTTGAGTATGGAAGACGACATGGGATTGAAACACCATTGAATACATTCATGGTATCTCTGATAAAGAACACTCCTGATTATTTAAATATTCGAAAACGATAGTTTTATATAAATTATAATCTATAATATTAATATAAAAAACTGGGATTGTCAGAATGTACATCAAAAAGCAGCATCAACGAGTCATCGGTATCGCAGTTATTCTTGTTATCATTGGTATTGTTCTTGCTGGTTTGTGGTATTCTGGTTATTTTATGCGCACTCAAGAACAAAAACCTGATGAGTCTCTCGTTCATCAAAAAGATGATCGTATCAGTCCATTAGGTGGTCAACAGCTGACAATTCAAATCAATCGAATTCGCAATCGAGCATTATACGATAAAATGCTCAAACTAGGGACGAGTTGGAGGGAAAAACCAAAGTTTTATTGGGTTTGTACTGTTGATGGAGAAGAAGCAAATAGTTTTGGAACCGTTGGGTATGGCTCTGAAGGCTTGTTTGTCGCATGGGATTCACTCCTGATGGACACCCGTATTCCCTTTCGAGTTACCGATGAACAACCAACCTCCTCTGTGACCATAAGTATTGTCGAGCGGTCGTATTCCGGATTGCTGAAAAGGAGATATTCTGATACAGTGAAGGAAACCATCGAGCTTACCTACGATTATCGTACCGGTCGATGGCAGGGTGATGATGCGTTTCAAGATGCAGATGGGTATGGCCACTTTCTGGGGAAAAACTACGAACTATGGTTTACGTTATATCAAAATGATTATGATCGTGATGGAATTCCCTATTGGACCGAAGTAAACATCCTTGGAACTGATCCTATGGTTGATGATTCAGTGCTTGATCCTGATACCGATGGCATTCCGACAGCATGGGAATGGAAATGGGGATATCATCCTTTTATTCCTGATGACCATCGACATCTCGATCCTGATTTCGATGGTATCACCAATCTTAATGAATATGCATTGCGGAAGTATTTTGCAGACCCCTATCGACCTGATATGTATATTGAAACTGATTTCATGCAAAAACGAGGACCGTTTGATCTCCCCCATATTTTTTTCAAAGAATCTCAGCAGATGATCATTGAAATTTTTGCACGTCATGGGATCAATGTCTATATCGATGACGGTTGGCCTGATGGCCCAAGCAATGGCGGTGGCGAAATGCTTCCTTTCATTGAATCATTTGAGGATGTCAATGGCGGTCAGGTACTAGGATTCTATTTACATAATTTTGCTGATGAGCGAAAAGGAGTTTTTCGCTACGTGATTGTTGGTAATAAACTTGGTTGGTGCACGCCAAGTCAATACAACGGTTATGATACGATTCTGGTAGGAAACGGTTGGAAACCTACTATCAAAACTCGTCTTGCATTTACCCCTCGGCATCAGCGGGTATGTGTTGCGAAAGGAGTTCTGCATGAGCTTGGTCATTCACTTGGTTTGCTTCCTTATACGTTTCCAGGAAATGATATCACCACACCTGTTGGAGTTAGATATCCAAGTATGTCAAAGGAAGACTATGAAGGATATCTAAATCAGTATCACAGTATTATGAACTATAAATATATCTGGGCCGATCGAACGTTGGTTGATTTTTCTGATGGGAAAAATGGTGCACCGTATGATCAGAATGATTGGCTCCATATTTATCTACCTACGTTTAACCATGATGCTCGTGCTGTTGAAGAAACCGAAGATGAGGATTTTGAGGATTATGAGCTCTTTGATGAAATGATACTACCGCAGATACCTGGATGGGAGAATCTTACTGAAAAACAGATTTTATCATCACTTCCAACTTTTAAGGTATATGATACGATTACTTCAACAACCTATATTCTTGTCCATCATGATGCTAAGAATGCAACACAATGGAACATCAAGGTGTATGCACGGCCTGATATTGAACCTTTTCCAGTTATTCAAAGCTGGACGTTAGTCGCTGAAGGATCGATCGATACCCACGGAAAAATAACGTTCTATAATCCCAATCAACCTTTGATTTAACGTTTTAAAAAAAAATGTGTTGTTGATACGAAGTATTTTTTTTGCAATTTTTTTTGCAAATAAAGCTATAAGACTGTCGGTGATGTCGGAATCGATCAAAATGGAGCGATGAAGGATTATGAAAATTTTTATCACAAGACAGATACCGAAGGAGGGTTTAGATCTCCTGAAAAAATACCATACCGTTACGGTCAACCGCTCTGATAGAATACTTACAAAAAACGAAATCATCCGAGAACTCAAAGGCAAAGATGGTTTGCTCTGTTTGTTAACCGATCAAATTGACAAAGAGGTACTCGAAGCAAACCCACAGCTGAAAATGATAGCAAACTATGCTGCAGGCTATAACAATATTGATATCAAAACTGCAACAGAAAAGGGAATACCTGTGAGCAACACCCCTGATGTACTTACAGATGCAACCGCTGAAATGGCATGGGCGCTACTGTTTTCAGTTGCACGAAGAATTGTTGAAGGAGATACATTTACCCGTGCAAAAAAATTCAAAGGGTGGGCGCCGTTACTTATGCTGGGACAAGACATTTCAAACAAAACCCTTGGTGTAATTGGTGCTGGTCGCATTGGAACTGCTTTTGCCTTGAAAAGTAAAGGGTTCAACATGCAGGTACTCTATGTTGATACTCAAAGGAATACAATCCTTGAACAGGAACTTTCAGCAACAAAAGTATCCCTTCCTGAGTTATTACAAAACTCTGATTTTATCTCAATTCATGTACCACTCGTTGAAACCACATACCATCTCATTGGAAAACAAGAACTTAACATGATGAAGAAAAACGCTATACTCATTAATACTTCTCGAGGCCCTGTTGTTGACGAAGAAGCATTAGTTGATGCATTGAAAAAGAACGTTATTTTTGGTGCAGGTCTTGATGTATATGAACATGAACCAAAAATTCATATCGATCTATTTAAATTAACCAATGTTGTTCTTCAACCGCATTCAGCTTCGGCAACCTATACAACTCGTGTACGCATGGCAGTGATGGCAGCTGAAAATATGCTTGCTGGCTTAAAAGGGGTTCGTCCGCCAAACTGTGTAAATCCTGAAGTTTTTACATAGATGAGATCTACAGCGTGAACACCCAGATTTCAGGTTCTTTTGGGAGATCTTCTTGTTCAATGTCGATCTCGTTGCCAACTTTCAAGATTTTATAAGCATCTCTTTCAAGGAACGTATCAACATTTGCAATAGGTAACGACAATCCTTCGATTTTATAATGCATCGGGACAACAATTTTTGGTTTGATCATATTGACAACAGTCCAGGCTTGATCCGCATCAAGAGTATAAGTTCCACCAACAGGGATAAAAAGAATATCCACAGGTCCAATTTGTTGTACTGTTCTAGCGTCAAGCTCATGACCTAGATCACCAAGATGACAAAACTGTATATCATCATAAGTAAACTTGTACATGTTGATTTTACCGCGTTTGACCCCACCCGCAGCATCATGGAATGCCTCAATGCCTACAATCTGTACATTATCAATTGTTCTTTTTCGTGGATCAGTAACAATTTTTGTAGAATCCTTCATAACGGTTTTAACACTATTATGATCGTAATGATCATGAGAAACTAATACGATATCAGCAGTTACGTTTGGTTTTGGGATGCCGATAGATTTTCCGTCATGGGGATCGGTAACAATTGTGATCGCATTTGTTATTTCAAAGCAGGCATGACCATGCCATCGTATTTGAAGCAAAAAACCTTCCTCCCGGACTAGCTGAATCACGTATTTGGTTTAAAAATATTATGGCCGCAGACGACCAAACCTAATATATTCAATAGTATCTTGTTGAACAACAGCAAACAGAATTTCTTTATGAACCGAATGCGCAAGTCGAACTGCTCTGCTGATATCAGACAAGTTGCTTTCAAACTGATTTTGAACAACTAAGATGAGATACTCAGCATGGGTTGCATCAGGTCGTTTAGTATATGCTCTGAAATGAGTTCCAAACTTGAACCCTGTTTTCACAATAAGCCCCCGTTGCTTCAAATCTATAAAAACAGGGAGCCGAAGATGGAGGTCAGGCTGCAGCATTGTGAATTGCTTCATCAAACGCTTTGAGGAGATTTTTTTCTGTTGTTCTGTTTGGATATCGAGGATGCCGCGGTGATGGAGATATATTGCTTCGATAAGTGACAGCTGCAATCCTGATTCAAATGGCTTACCGTAGAATTCCTGATGATGCAAATCTCTCGCAGCTTTTTGGTCAAAAAGGAGAACTCGGTTGGTAAGCAGAATGCCCTGTGTTTTTTTATAGTGCTGTTCCGTTATTTCTCCAGTTGGATTGATCTTTGAAATAGTATAGTAGGTGATATCTCCTTCTTCATCGACAATACCATACCATAGTTCTGAATGTTTTTTTTCTGCTTCTGTACACTGGCGTTGGGTTGTTGCAATTTGAAAAGAATCTCGTTCAGAGAATACAGAGATATATGCTTTAATGTGTTTTTTGTTTTGAGTACTTTGATAGAGCAAGTGATACTGATGTGTTGGATCTGGTCTGATCATCAAACCTCTACTTCTTAAATCTTTGAAAATGAGATACTGGGTTTCTATATCTGGTATGAACCGGAAAGCATAGGAGATAAGTTCATCAAATGATACTGCTTGGTTTTGCTGATAAATTTGTATTTTTTTTTCCCCAAGTAGAAAAAGTGCTTCAAGAAGATCAAGTTTCAACTGCGAGGATGAATTCATGACTCCAAAACAGCTTCTTTGGTATAATCTTCCAATATCATTTGGATTTGTTACAAGAACATTAGTATTTTTGAGGATCCCATGAATCGGCATAGCAATCAAATATTGTTTCCTGCCTTATTTTTGTTTCTTAAAATAATCTTGGATGCTGCGGGGGATTTGACGATCAGGAAAATCACTGCTTTTTTGTTTTCGGTAATACGCAGTGAAATCTTGGTCTGCATGGTTTAATTGACCAGGATGTTGATTTTGAGGTTGGTCTGATCGTCGAATTAAGATTAAACCAACGATTAATAACCCAATACCAAGTCCTCCAATCCCTCCAACAAAAAGAAAGAATACTGCATATTCAATATTCTGATAGAGCAGTCGATTCGTAAAAGGTTCCTGGGGTTCAGGAATACCATAGTACCGAGAATTTTGAGTGCTGTAGGTGCTGGTAAAACGGATTGCTCCTGCGATAAGATTTGCATATTTATAATAGACAAGGGCAAGATCATATGATGATTCATTTTCTAGACTTTGACCATATTCATAGTAGCTTACTGCGAGTACTGGTTCGATTCCAAGTTTTCTGCTTTCGCTAATGCTTGAACTTGCTTGTTCCTGAGCACGATCAACCTTTGCTTGACTTGAGCCATCAACAGTTTCTAGCGCAAGATTCGCTTTCACCAGTGCTTCTAACGCTTCGAACAGTGCTGCTGCAATATATCCATCATCTCGATTTTTTTCAGCAGATGAAAGCAGTTGTTCAGCTTCTGAAATAAACGAAGAGGTTTGTCCCATTTCATCAACAATAACATCTGCATAGACAACTGCTTGTCGAGCATCTTCGATGTACTCCTCAGCAAGATTTCGAACATCCTCAATGCTCATTTCTCCAGTATCATTGAACGGTTTTCCGATGCCAAGCCACCAGTGGATACTCTCGATGCGTTGCCGTGCAAATGAAATTTGATATAATGCGGTGAGATGGTTTTGTGATGAGTAACTCGATTGAGCTTTGGTGATATATGATGCTGCCTCTGAAACACGGGTTTGTGCTGCCCCGACACATTGTAATGAAATCGTTCCTCGTATCTCTGCGTTTTTAGCTTGTTGGCTATTCGTATCAAACATTGATTGAACCTCAGTAAGAAGTGATTGAACAAAATCATCTTTTTTTGACGTGTTAAAATACCTGCAAGCATAGGATACAAACTGTGCGTCGATAAGTGATTGAAAAGAGTTACTGGTACTTGTATAGTAACATTGTTGATCGTACCACTGCTGGGATTCTTTAAGGTTTTGTTCTGCATTGTTGAGATAGTCTGTAATCTCGTTTTTATAGTAATATGGGAATCGATTTGGTATTTCAGTCGTGTTAAACGCTGCACTGGCATTCCGGTATGCCTGTTTTGCATCTTGTAAGAGTTGTGTTGCAAGTGGCTGCATTGATTCAACGTAATGCTTTGTTGAAATACTTTGATTTGATTCTGAAGTAGTAAACGTCCATCCGGTGAAATACAGGATTGCTTCGTTGATATCTTCAACTTCACAAACTTCTATACCGTATTTTGTCATTGCATAATCTGAGACGTTTCGCTTAACCTGTCGTGTTCTGATCTGTGTCCACATTCCATCCTGAGTTGTCTCAGTGATTGTTTCAGTATACACATTTTGACCTTTTGGTATGAGAAAACGTGTTGCACCCACCGAATATGCGGCATCACATTTTTGGATGATTCCTCCAATTGGGCCGATACTCCCATCAGGATTAATCATTCCAGTCATAACCGTTTTACTATCCAGTGTCCAATTCTCAAGTAGTGCAACGACTGCTGTGGTCATGACTGCTCCTGCAGAAGGACCTCCAATAATCGGCGATGAGGTCCGAACAACAAAAAAATAATCATAGGTCGTGGGGTCGACTTGGCAGCGATGATCGTTTTTTACGAGTGTTGACGCAACTTTAACTGCAAGTCGAGCAGATCCTTGCATATCAATTTGTGTTAATGGGAGGGTATCTACAAAGACACGGCCATTTCCATGACTTTGGATGGTAACAGTGATGGTTGAAATAACACCAACATATCCTTGACTTGTCTGCGCAACTGCTGGTGCATACACTGTTACATTTCGATATTCAAGAGAAATCTGCCCTCGATGGATATCACCGGCAGGGAACGCCATCGATGATACGTTCAAACCTACGTTCGGTAAAAGGAAAATGAGAACAAGAATCAAGATTTTCATCAGCTTCATAGTACTTCACCTGGTTATCTGCTGACTATATACCTAGGTTTTTTAAAGTTTGCGAGAAGAACTCTAAATAAGCGAGTCCCGATATTATTAAGTAGGGTAACAGGATACCTTTTTCGTTTGAACATGCTACTTGTATGGCTTTTCAAAGTAGGATGTTCAAAAAAATAATAAAAATACTGGAGGATATATAATTATGGTTCAACTACACGAACTTGTTTTACGAGATGGACATCAATCACTACTGGCGACACGGATGCGAACAGAAGATATGTTACCAATTGCCGATAAATTAGATCAGGTCGGTTTTTTCTCGGTAGAAGTGTGGGGTGGTGCAACATTTGATGTTTGTATTCGATATTTGAATGAAGATCCATGGATTCGCCTTCAAAAGTTAAAAAAAGCCATGCCAAACACGCCTTTGCAGATGCTTGAACGAGCTATGAACATTGTTGCCTATTGGAATTTTCCTGACGATGTTGTAAATAAATTTATTTACTTTGCAAAGAAAAATGGCGTTGATTATTTCAGGATTTTTGATGCATTGAACGACCTACGAAATATGGAAATACCGATGAAAGCAGTCAAAGAAAACGGAGGTCATGTTCAAGCCTGTCTTAGTTATACAATTTCACCAGTACATACCGTTGATTATTTTGTTGAAAAATTTGAAAAACTGCAGAAAATGGGTGCTGATTCATTATGCATTAAAGACATGGCAGGGATGATATCTCCAAAACGAGCCTATGATATCATCAAGGGGGTGAAAGATGCAGGTATTAAACTACCCATGGATTTACATTCCCATTATACAAGTGGTATGACGGGGATGGCATATCAACGTGCTCTTGAAGCAGGTGCAGATATTCTTGATACGTCGATGTCACCGATTTCAGGAGGAACTGCTGCCCCTGCAACCGAAAGTGTCGTTGCTGCACTACAAGGAACTGAATGGGATACGAAGTATGATTTAGAACTCCTCATTGAAATTCGGAATTATTTCTTAAAAGTATGGGAGAAATACCGACATTTACATCGGTTTGATGCGTTAAAAGTCGATCCCAGTGTAACCCTTCATCAAGTTCCTGGGGGGATGTTGTCAAATTTAATCTTTCAATTAGAAGAGCAAGGAGCTCGTGATAAATATCGTGAGATACTCTTGGAGACCGCACGGGTTCGAGAAGAACTTGGATATCCTCCATTGGTTACTCCAACAAGTCAGGTTGTTGGCGTTCAAGCGGTGATGAATGTACTGCATGGTCGATATAAAGTTGTGACCAATGAGACGAAGGATTATTGTCGTGGGATGTATGGAAAACCACCTGCTGATATCAAACCAGACATTATGAAAAAGGTTCTTGGGCCGAAATGGAAAGATGAAGTTATAGATTGCCGTCCGTCTGATCTGTTGAAACCCCTGTGGCATCAGCGGAAAAAAGAACTTCAAGAAATCGATGGAGGATCATTGATCAAAAAAGAAGAAGACATTCTGACGTATATCTTGTATCCTCAAGTTGGATTGAAGTTTTTAAAAGGAGAAGCGCGTGCTGAGTTTACCTCAGATGCATTGCCGCTACCGATTGATCATCCATTAACCCGATCAATGGTGAAACAATCATTTCCTGAATATAAACAGATTTGGCTTGAAATTGAACCACCTGAAAAACGTTCTGGTCCTGCTCAGATCCCAACGGAGTTTACTGTTGAGGTTGACGGAGAGCCATTTGAGGTGAAAGTCATACCCACGGGCGGTTTCATGGTTGCCGGAGCTGGAGAGAGCACCGTATGTTCAAAACCCAAAGATGTTGAGGGTGGCGTGAAAACTTCGATGCAAGGAACGATTTTGAAAGTCAAAGTCAAAAAAGGAGATAAAGTCAAAAAAGGTGATGTCATCGCAACGATTGAAGCTATGAAAATGGAACAAGAGATCAAATCAGAGGTCGACGGTGAAGTTAAAGAAATCTTCATCAAAGAGGGCACTGGTGTCGCCTGTGGTGATCTCCTGATGCAGATCCTTTAATAGTTATTGGATTAATTTTGGTGAAGTATATGTTGAACAAAGTGCTCATTGCTAATCGCGGTGAAATCGCGATTCGTATCATGCGTGCCTGTAAGGAATTCGGGATTGCAACAGTTGCTGTGTATTCAGATGCTGATCAATCAGCATTATTTGTTAAATATGCTGACGAAAAATATCACATTGGTCCTGGTCCTGCAAGTCAAAGCTATCTTAACAAGGATAAAATCATCGATGTTGCCTTGAAATCAGGTGCTGAGGGGATCCATCCAGGATATGGTTTTCTTGCTGAGAATGCTGAGTTTGCTGAACTCTGCAAAAAAAACGGCATTGAATTTATCGGACCGCCGGTTTCTGCAATGAAACTCATGGGGTCAAAGATTGATTCAAAGAAATCCATGATTAAAGCAGGTGTTTCTGTGGTTCCTGGCGTTGTTGAAGCGATTTCTGATCATGAACGAGCAAAAGATATTGCCCATGAAATTGGATATCCAATCATGCTGAAGGCATCTGCAGGTGGTGGTGGTATTGGTATTCAAAAAGTTGACAATGAGCAACAGATGGAGAAAGCGCTTGCAACGGTTCGTCAGCTCGCAAAAAATTCTTTTGGCGATGATTCTGTTTTTATTGAAAAATTCATTGAAGACCCACGACATATTGAATACCAAGTTATCGGCGACAAGAAAGGTCATTTAATCCATTGTTACGAACGTGAATGTAGTGTGCAACGTCGCCATCAGAAACTGATTGAGGAAACACCCTCCTGTGCATTAACACCAGAACTCCGAGAGGAAATCGGCAGGCAGGCGGTACTTGCAGCAAAAACCGCTGGTTATTATAATGCAGGTACCTGCGAGTTTATGTTTAAAGATGGACGGTTTTTCTTCCTTGAAATGAACACGCGACTGCAGGTTGAACATCCAATTACTGAAATGACTACAGGAGTTGATCTTGCTCGGGAACAACTTCGGATTGCATCAGGTTTTGAACTTGAATACGATCAAGAAGATATTCATCCAAGAGGTCATGCGATTGAATGTCGAATTAACGCAGAAGACCCGCTAAACAATTTTATGCCTGCACCTGGTAAAATCGTTCGATATGCTGAACCAAGTGGCCCAGGGATTCGTGTTGATGCAGGTGTATATCAAGGGTTTACAATTCCTCCGTTCTATGATTCAATGATTGCAAAACTGATTGTCTGGGCTGAAGATCGATCACGTGCAATTGCTCGTGTGAAACGTGCATTGTGGGAATATCAAATCGGTGGAGTGCGAAACAACATTCCATTTCATCAGGTGGTGATGAACCATCCCAAGTTTGTCTCGGGAGAATATAATACAAGTTTTATCCCACGATATAATATTCTCGAACAGGTAGTCCAGCATGTCCAGACGATGAAAGCTCAATCTCAGACGCCAAGGACAGCTGCAGCAATGGCTGCTGTGCAAGCAGTACTTCTTGCTGCAAACCAAGGATCTGGTCAGAAAAAATCTTAAAAAAATTGCCAGCAAATTTTTGTATGAATAACGTTGGAGATTCTACAGAACTTGAATTTAGAAAAAAAGCAAGCGAGTTTCCCAAAGGTTTTTTTCATCAATTGATTTTTTTACCTGTGGTTTCATCGACCAATGTCTTTTTGAAAGAAGGACTCAAACGACGTACTCTTCCTATGGGGACCGTCGTAGTTGCCGCAGAGCAGACGCACGGTCGTGGTCGTTTTGATCGTGTATGGTTCTCCCCAAAAGGTGGTTTATATTGTTCTTTATCGTTACGTCCAAAAACAGCAGTCAAAAATACCTCTTTGATCCCGTTATTTACCGCGCTTGCTGTCGTAAAGACGCTTCTCAAGTTTCAGATTCACTCATTGATTAAATGGCCAAACGATGTGCATATCCATGGCAGAAAAATCGCAGGCATTCTTCTCGAATCTGAAGTTGAAAATAATGCGGTGAATTATGTGATAGTCGGCGTTGGAATAAACGTTAATATTTCAACGTTTCCTGATACCTTAAAGGTGCCTGCAACGTCGTTATTGCAGCAGCTTCAGAAGCCAGTTTCTCTCGTTTCCGTGTTCTCAGAATTTATCGAGTGTTTTCATCACTATTATACTCTTTTTCTTCAGGAGAAATATAACGAAATTCTTTATGAATGGAAGCTGAATTCTGATACGATCGGAAAACATCTTGTAGTTCGTTCCGGTGCTCTTGAGATCGATGGTGTCGCTGTTGATGTGGATGACTTTGGTTTTCTCCTGGTTCAAACACCTGATGGAATTATGAAGGTTTCAAGTGGTGATTGTGAGTATCTTGATGGTCTATAGCATACTCCACATGAAGGTAGGTGGTACTCCAACTGTTATGTACACTACTTTTTCTCTACCGTTGTTTCGAGCTTTATGTTTGAGGCTGGAATCATGATACAACAGGTCTCCTTTGGTTAATTTGTAGGTATGATCTCCCACCATGTATTCCATTTCTCCTTCGAGGACGAGATGAAATTCCTCGCCGGTATGCTGGAACCAGCGTGATTCTGCCTGCGGGTCAAGTTCAGCAATAATCGCCTCCATGTTGTTTGATTTCACCATAAGACGATACAGTCGCCCTGGTTTATGTGTTTTACTTTGTTCTTCTCCTTTCTTCAAAAGAATAACTTTTTGTTCCATATGTTCGTTGCTCCCCGCGCATGAATAGTCGTTTTTCTCTAATAAAGGTTTCCAAAAAATGCTGCTTTGGGTAGCATGATGGAGCGGAAGGATTTTCTTTGTGGTACTGTCGAATTTATTCGTGAGAAAATTATAAATACTTAACAGGCGTTAATAACACGTATGGGGAAAAATATGAAGGACAAACAAATCATCTCTTTTGTAGGAGTTGTTGTCATTACTTGGTGTTTTCTTTTTTCATTACCAAGTAATGCTGAAAAGATATTCATAAACCAATCAGTAAAACAAAATAGTACACCACCACCATCATCGCAGCTTACAGATAGTCTTCCATATACTGGCCGCGTTCGAATTTACATTGTTGAGCCAGTATCTCGGTGGAAGATGGCAAATCAAGAATACTATCATTTTGGTTTCTTAGGATTTGCATATAATAATCAGATTTCAATCAACTATGGTGAAACGTTTGATCAGACAATTACCTGGGATGGTGACTCTCTTGTAAACGAGAATAACATCATGGTTATCGCTGCGGTCTTCAACCCAGAACGATACCCTGGATATGCACGACCGCCATCACAGAATCCTTTTGATGCATACTATGTCGATGCAACTGCTGGTGCTCGGCCAGGTCAAACAGGGTATAACCGAATTCAAGAAAATTTCACCCATACGGTGCTCGTTGAAGAGAGTACAGCAACCTGGTGTGGCTACTGTCCCTCAATGGCAGACGTATTGTATAGTATTTATCAATCGGGTGAGTATCCATACTATTTTGTTGCGCTTGTAGACGATAAAAACACACAGGCAGCTCAGCGAAACGATGAGTTCAACTTGTATGGTTTCCCAACAGCGTTTTTCGATGGCGGATATAAAGTGCTTGTCGGCGGTCAATCAAGTGATACAACCGCTCGAAATTACATTAAAAACTCAGGGAAACGAAACGTTCATGAACTCAATCTGAGTGTTTCAGTAGCATGGCTTGGCAATGGTGATTTATCGATTCATTTCACAATTACGAACAATGAGATGATTAATCCTCCTGAGACACCAAGCGCTCCAACCGGTCCCACACAAGGATATTCCAATATTGAGTATACTTATACTGCAGTGACCACTGATCCGAACAATGACAAGATCTTGTATAAGTTTGACTGGGGTGATGGAACGTCGTCTGATTGGATCGGACCAAAAACATCAGGAGAACCTATAACTGCAAAACACACATGGACTGCTGATGGGGCGTATCAAGTAAAAGTGAAAGCAAAAGATGTCGGTGGCGGCGGCTATGAAACAAGTTGGTCAGCACCTCTCTCTGTTCAGATACAGCCCGCTCAGTTTAATATTGTGGTTGCCGGTGGTAAATCGATAGTTACCGCAACGATTACTAATGCCGGTGCGAGTACCTTGCCATCAGTTGAGTGGCGTATTTCGGTAAAAGGCGGGATTTTCGGTCGAATCGACATTGTATCCACAGGAACCCTCATAAATCTTGCACCGAACACACCGACCGAGGTTTCGACAGATAAAACCTTGTTTGGCGTTGGGAAACTTGCTATCACCGTGACTGCTGATACAACCGTGAAAGAATTCAATGGTTTTATTTTTGGACCGTTTATCATCATTCGATAAAAATGAGCTAACACTCTCTTCGCTATGATCAAAGAAAAAAGAGAGGATAGAGACATGAATAAAATATTATTGCTTGGAAGTATAGCTCTTGTGGGAATATCAGCGTTTTCGTTACTCGTCGGTGCGCATACCATGTGGCAGAAAACAAGTGATCTTCTTGGTGGCTATGAAACGATTACGTTTACCATCTATGAAGGCGAAGGTTGTGGATGTGTTCCGATTTATAATGCTACCGTTTCAGCGGTTGGCAGAACAACCTCTCATAGCACGGCAGGCAGTACGGATGATGATGGTCAATGTATCCTTGCATTAGAATACGACGAAACGTATCGAATTCATATTAATGCTGACGGTTTTCATACCGTGCTGTTTGATGTTAATATTGTAGATGATCAGATGTTTTCATTTCATCTTGAAAAAACCGATGATGCTATATCACTCCGATCCATACTTCTGCAGCATCTCGTCCAGAGGATACCATTGATGAAAAGATTTATTCCTCAATGAGAGTTACCTGATCCGATGACATCAGAACAAGAAGTTTTAGATGCGGCTTACGAACGTGCGTATTGTTATGAGGCAACGCGTGGGAGCTGCCCTCAATGTGTGCTTGCCGCACTTCAAGAAACATTGAATATCGGTGATGAGTATCTCTTTCAAGCGGCTGATGTACTTGCTGGTGGCACCTCCCTAACATCTAAAGGAACCTGCGGTGCTCTCGCAGGGGGTATGCTTGCGCTTGGTTCATTAGCAGGACGCGAATATACTATTTTTCAATCAGGGGGCAAGAAACGAAGAGTTTTTCTCTTTTCAAAAATACTCTACGATCGTTTTATTGAAGAGTATGGCTCACCGTTATGTTGTGATGTTCAGAAGAAATTATTTGGACGGAGTTTCAACCTCAATGATAAAGATGAATATGCAGCCTTTGAAAAAGCAGGGGCTCATGTCGACAAATGCCCAAGTGTTGCCGCAAATGTCGCACGATGGACCGCTGAGATTATTCTCCAGCATAATCTCCTAAAAACCAAAGAATAACAGATAATTATTTAAAGTTGCATAGGTATAGTTTTAGATATGGGGGATATCTGTATGAATAATACCTCTTGGTTTCGTGTCTGTTATAGTTTAGCAATACTTCTTGGAGTAAGTATGTTTATTCAAGGGGAAGTTTCAGCGACGTTGAGAACACAATTAACCAGTGATAGCATCACGCTTCAGTATTCATTCGTCACGCCAACAATTTCTCAGATATACCTCGGAGAAAAATGCTATGATGTGATCCATATCGAATCCCTCGGATGCTTTGGTCATCCTGGTGAGCCGTATCTTCCTGTTCGTGGAGCATACATCCTTCTCCCGTGTAACACCCAGGTAGTAGATATTATAGTTTCAGGTGAAAAAACAAGTTTGGGAAAAGGATTTACTGTGGTCCCAACACCAAAACCTGTACCACTGATTGATGCTCCTGTCATGCCAGTTCCTGTTGAAGGAACGTATTCGAGTACTGAAGAAGTTCCTGGTGAACTCTTTTCAACTGTTGGTGTGTATTCTTTCCGAGGTTACCAAATATTAGTGCTTCGCTTGTATCCAGTTCAGTATATCCCTGCATCCGGTGAAATCTTGTTTTATTCTTCTTTGGAAGTTACCGTGCAACTTACACCGATACGTCAGCAGAAAAGTTTGTACCGGGGATTGTCTGATGATCGAAGAATATTGCAAGAAAAGATTGACAACCCTTGGGTTATCAGCACGTATGCGGTTCAACATAATCTTGGATTTGATCAGTATGATTTGCTAATTTTAACAACGGATGAATTTAAAGATGATTTTCTGCCGTTAAAAAACAAACATGACGCTGATGGTATATCAACAGTTATCAAAACACTGACTGATGTTGGGAGTACCGATCCTGAAGATATTCGTCACTACATTCGAGATGCGTATCTCTCATGGGGTGTTGAGTATGTTTTACTTGGAGGTGATGAAGAGGTGATTCCTGCACGTCAGCTCTGGGTGTTTGGTCTTGATGAAGATACCACACCCTATAGTACTGAGATGCCATCTGACTTATACTATGCCTGTCTTGATGGTCCGTATAATTTTGATAGTGATGACAAATGGGGTGAAACAACCGATGGTGAAAACGGTGGAGATGTTGATCTTGTTGCTGATGTGTATGTTGGGCGTGCATGTGTTGGGACTATTGACGAGGTTGACTATTTTGTCCAGAAAACCGTCTCCTACATGCAATCAACAGGGGCCTATCTTGGTGTATTTACGTTTGCTGGTGAGTATCTTGGTGATTATGGTGTTGCAAGTTGGGGTGGGAATTATCTTGATCAATTGATCAACGGATCATCAGCAGATGGATATACAACAGTTGGAATACCTGCTGAGAATTATACCATTGACAAACTCTACGATCGTGACTGGCCTGGTCATGACTGGCCAAAAAGTGAAATAATGAACCGGATCGATAACGGGATTCATGTGATCAATCATATTGGCCATTCGTACTATGAATACAATATGAAAATGAATACCAATGATGTATATTCGTTGACAAATCAGCAGTTTTGTTTTATCTATTCCCAAGGATGTATGGCAGGAGGTTTTGACAATCCTGAGGGAAATGATTGTATTGCTGAGGTTTTAACTGCGAAAACAGCACATGGTGCCTTTGCTGCAATCATGAATGCACGGTACGGTTTCTTCTGGTCGTTTAGTACTGATGGGGATTCCCAGCGGTACCATCGTGAGTTTTGGGATGCTGTTTTTAATGAAGGAAAAACAAATCTTGGACAGGTAAATCATGATTCAAAAGAAGACAATTTATATATGATTGATCGGTCCTGCATGCGGTGGGTGTACTATGAAACAAACTTATTTGGTGATCCAGCTGTTTCACTGAAGGTAACGAGTAATCCACCTCAACCAAAACCAATTCTTGAAATACGAAATATCACTGGTGGTTTTGGTATCACTGCAGTTGTCATGAATACCGGTGATGCACAAGCAACCGATATTAACTGGGCAATTCGTGTGTCTGGAGGTATCCTGAATCGTATTCACAAACAAACAAACGGTATGATCGCTCAACTACCAGAAAATACATCTCAGGTGATTTCACATCCCTGGTTCTTTGGATTAGGAACTATTGAAATTACCCTGGTTGCAATCTGTCCTCAAACATCAATTCCTGAACAAACCCTCCAAGGAAAACAACTTTTTGTTTATACAAAAATTGTGCCGTAGTCATGTGAATCACATCGGGACATATCTATTCGAATGAACTAGCGTTCAATGTATGGCTAGAATCGAATGATACTTTTTTAGCGGTTAAATAAACCATAAAAAGACGGAAATAATTGTATATTTTACGAAATGGTTAAACAAAGAAAGCGTTATCTTAAAAAAGGTTTGCCACTCATCGGTATTATTCTGTTGCTGTATTTGGTTAGTCAATTAGACATTCACCGTGTGATAAATGAGTTGACATCAATTAATCTGGTTATTTTGTTTTTTTCGGTGTTTTTAACTATCCCTCTGCTCTGTATTAGAACTTCTGCCTGGCGTTTGATCCAAGATGCACAGAACATCCAACTTTCTTTTGTATCATCAATGAAAATTTTACTGATTGGTTTTTTTTACGGCATTATCACACCAGGATATCTTGGGCAGGTTATGCGGATACCATACATGCGAGAGCAGACCCAACAACCCTATGGAAAGTTATTTGTCAATGTTGTTCTCGAAGTCATTGTTCATAATATATCTTTGTACCTTATGATGATTGTAGGTGCCTTGCTTGTCGTCAGTATGCTTCCAAATCTCCTCTATATTACTCTATTGTGGCTGATGATCGTAAGTGTTTCGATCGTTGTCTTCATTCGAAAAGAACGAGGTGATCGATTCTTTTCTTGGTTGATTCATCATAGTCTACCTAAAAAATACCAACAAAAGTTTGTTCATTTTACCCAATCATTTTATCTCGATTTTCCTAACATACGAAAACTTTTATTGCCTGGTTTCCTAGGTGTGTTTACCTGGATTATTGTTTTTACCCAAGAGTATCTTGTCGCTGTTGCTGTTGGAGCAGAAATACCTTACCTGTATTTTCTCTTGCTATATCCTATTGCAAATACTGCTGGCTTTATTCCAATAACGTTTGCAGGATTGGGTACCCGTGAGTTCACCGCGGTGTTTCTTTTTTCCACACTTTTTACGATTTCTGCTGAAAAAATATTTGTGTTTACCATTCTAGGTTTTGTAATCACAGAAATTTTACTTGGATTCGCTGGTTTTCTAGTATCGTTCATGGATCCTCGTATAACAACGCATGCATCAGGCTCATTAAAAGAATAAAGAATCTGCAGAGTGTACAATCAGAAAAAACCGGTTTTTTTAAATACTATTTAAGTTTTTCCAAAAAAAATTTATATACTTCGAAATATAAATAAATATATACTCAAAGGTTTTTATACAAAATCTTAGGGGGAAAAATATGAAAAAGATACTACCATTGATCTTAGTAGGAATGTTAGTTTTCGCAGGACTAGGTGTTCGTGCGAATATTGATGAAACAAGCAAAAATTTATGTGTGACTATGGTCACATCACAACCGAATGTTGTTGATAAGGGTGAATATATCGTACTCGAACTACCAGAAACAACATCATATGTGTTAGATGCAGGCAAACCTATGATGCCAAAACAGGTTCATGTGTTCGATATCCCCTTTGGATCAACTAATATTCAAGTAAGCTGCGTCCCAACAGATATTTCAGAAATGTATGTCACAAAAGAAATCATCCCATCACCACAACCACTTCCGTTACTTCCTGATGTTGAGGTAGGAAATGAGGATATCAAAGATATGCAAGTTTATACTAGTTCTGAGTTATATCCATCATGTTGGTATGACTATCAAACAACCGCAGGTCTCGATGGTTCAGGAAATCATGTTATTCATGTTGCAATTCATACCTATCCAGTTCGATATGCACCACTGCTTGGAAAAATAGTAACTTCAAAAACAATGACTATCTCGGTTTCGTATACACCACCAAACACACCAATTCTATTTGGTGATACCTATGATTTAGTGATTATTGCACCCAGTCGTTTCTCACGTGCCTTGCAGCCATTGGTGAAACATAAAAACGATATGGGTATGAGGACTATATTCAAAACAACTGAATGGATTTACACGAAATATCAAGGTTTTGACAAACCTGAGAAAATTAAACATTTCATTAAAGATGCCCTTGGCCCAGAAGGATTAAACTGGGGTATACGGTATGTTCTGCTCGTCGGCGGATTGAAAAATCATCTATTTACCAATGACCGAGAGAACAATAGTACCGGAACAAAAGCATGGCACGTCCCAGTTCGTTATACGAATTTATACGAATCATATAACTCCCATCAGCCACCGAGCAGTTCAAATGTCTATGATCCAGGGTATGTCAGCGATCTCTACTATGCTGATGTTTACAATGCGAACGGAAGTTTTTCAACATGGGATACCAACAAGGACAGAACCTATGCTGTATGGGGAAAAAGCGGTTTTGCAAGAGATACACTTGACCTTGATCCCGATGTTGCAGTTGGTCGACTTGCCTGTCGAAACACACTTGAGGTAAAACAAGTTGTTAAAAAAATTATAACGTATGAAAAGAAAACTGCGGGTCAGGAGTGGTTCAAAAAAATGGTTGTTATTGCTGGCGATGGCTTCCAAGATCAAGCAGATTTTGGGATAAGCTGGGATGTAAATTCTCTTCCTACGGGACGATACACGATTTATGCACAGAGTAAAAATATTGATGATGTTGCTGGCCCGGTAGATATCATTAACGTTACTGTCGATAAATCAGTTGCATCAAAAGTAACATTTAATGAAGATGATCATCTGAAAATTGATAAATATCCTGCGCTTCCCATCGCAGAAATCACTTCTCCATCTGAAGGAGATATTCTTGGAAATACTAATGTTGACAAAATACCAGAAAAGGCATACATCGGTTCTCGATGGGCAAAAATAAGATACATAAATGGTGTTATGGAGATAAAAGGTAAATCCTATGATCCGCGACCTGATGGGGTTGTTACTACACTTCATGTTGTTATCAAGGCAAGTAATGGTTCTGTTGTGTTTGAAGCAGAAAAAAGTTTTGAAATGTATTTCGAAGATGAACATGAAACAAAACTTGCCATGAGTTATATGCCTAATGATTTTACAAAAGAAGTGTTATGGTCATCGAATGGTAAATTTACCAGTCAGGATGATGTTATTTCTGCACTAAGCGCAGGATCAGGATTTGTATATTTCTCAGGACATGGCAGTCCCCGAGTCTGGGCAAATCATTACCCTGGTATTCCTGGTGGTCGGGCAAATTCAAGTATTGTCGGTCTGAGTAGTTTTGATATCAAAAAAGCACCCTACTTCCCAATGAGTAAATTAACCAATGGCAACAAACTCCCAGTTTTACTTGTTGGTGGTTGTCATAACAGCCAGTTTAACATTTCATTGATTAAAACACTGAATCTCACAGACAAATTTGGCCCTTTTGCTGCAAGTGACATTGCTGGATATTGGACACATGGAGTTCCAACCTATGAAGCATGGAGCTGGGCACCAGTACAATCATCAAAAGGAGGTGCGATTGCAACAATTGGCTGTACCGGTCTTGGATATGGATATCTTGGAGTTGGATGCACTCAGGGTCTAGGTGGTTGGATTAACCCGCAATTTTTCAAGATCACCGGACAAAAAATCGATGCTAGTCAACCGTTGATCCTTGGTGACATCTACCGGCAGACGCTCTCAAATTACATTACAACCTTCCCAGTTAAAAGAGAGTTAGAAGATTGCAAAACCGTCCAAGAGTGGATTTTACTTGGTGATCCAAGTCTTATGATTGGTGGCTACACCACATAAAAAGCTCCATCTCTCTTCTTTCTTTTAAAAATCTTGTAAGGTTTTTTGTAGATCATCAGGTAGTACAACGGTTCGTTCAACTTCGCGCCATTCAAGGTTATACTCTACGAGTAATTTTCGTACCATATCAGGTATTTTTGGTGCACAGAGGATGCCTCGAACTTTTGCTTCTTTATTATCTCTCTTGATATCACAGACATACATCCGAAGCTGATGAACTGATGATATAGTTGCAATACTGCGTTTTACTTCGATAATGACCGGGGTGTGATTTTTATCATATCCAAAAAGGTCGATAGCTCCAGATTTCACATATTTTTCTCTCTGGGAGATGCGTAATCCCTCTTCGATAATGTTGGGATTGAGAACAATTTGCTTGACAACATCATCTTCCATTCCCGCAATGACGAATTCTGCTTGGTCACGAAGGGTTGTTACAACAACAACTTTTACCATCCGAAAGATAATCTTCATTTTTTCAGGAGGTGGAGTATGACGAGAGCGAAGAATCAACCAAGAATTGTCGATGCTGAATGCCGTTGTTGAACCAGCGGGCTGCCAGTTGACTGGCTCTCGCATCATTGGACGATGAACAATAACATTTCCATCTTGTTTGATAAGAACGATTCGTTCACCCCAATCAAGTAATGATCGAGCCCGCCCGTTATATTCAATAAGACAGTCGCCAATAAGTACAAGATTGGTTTTATCAGTTTTTGCAACATGATGATGCCGTATGAAATGGTATGCATCTTCGATGGTTGGATTGATGACAACGTGAGTCAAAACTCATCTCCCCGTTTCGCTGTACGTTTTATTAAAAAGGGGTATTTCTTGAAGGTTATATAGATGTTTTTTTAATCGGTTTATATATAACATTATGTTTTTCAAATAAAAAGAAATTATGGTGTCGATACAACATGGATACAAATATCAAGGTTATTCGGAGCAATCGCCGGAAAAAAACCATTCAAGCAAAAATGGTCAACGATGTTTTCTATGTGTACGTACCTGCAGGTTTAACACAGCATCAGGAGGATAAATGGGTTCAAATTATGAAGGAACGTTATGAGAAGAAACATCGTTCCAAGATTCTGAATAGTGATGATGCGTTGCAACAGCGTGCTCAGGAGATTAACAAACGTTTTTTTCAAGGAAAACTAGTTTTTGACATCAGCTACGTTCCTAATCAGACAGCAAAGTTTGGTTGTTGTGATACGAGAAATAGAAAAATCCGGATCTCGGATCGTGTTGCAACCATGCCCGCGTGGGTCCAAGATTATATTTTAATCCATGAACTTGCACATCTTATGTATCCAAATCATTCAAAACAGTTTTGGGAAAAAGTACATACCTATCGTTTTGCAGAACGAGCAAAAGGTTATCTCATTGCGGTTGGTATGTCACGTCATGAAGAAACAAATGATCGGTGAGGCTACCAGGTTCCCTGTTGGAATGCAGTGAGATCCATCCGATCTGAACTCCAGTCGTTGAAATCGTTTTTCCCGCGAGAACCATCAGAATAATCAACCATTCTATACATGTATCCGTAGTTCATGCAGCTTTTATACGGACGCCATTTCCACCAGCCAAGCTGCCAGGGATACTTACTGTTTTCATCATGCCCCCCAAGTGGTTCCAGGCCAAGCGTATGTCCGGTTTCATGCATGTAGGCGCTTGCATAAACAATATCACGACGTAAGAGCGGTAACGCTGCTTTTTCCTCAAGAAACTTTGCAGAGATTTGAAAACGATTCGAACCAAACGCATTCCCACCAGCAATTGTACAATTGTAGACGAGAATGCCATAATGGAAGACACCGCTCCGCCAGTTATTCTGATCAAAATGAAGGAAATATTGTTGGTATAACTCATTTAATTGTTGGTACGATGTCTCTGTTTGATAAGGAAGATTGTCTGACCCAGTTCCAACCCATCTTCCATCATCGAGATGAAAAATGATATTTCGCCGATTAAATGCGGTGTAGATCAACTCTTTTGCTGCTTCAGGAAAGACAAGTGGTACGCCATCAGGCCCTAACATCTGATCCAGTTCAACAAAAAGATCTTTTCGGAAAGGATCAGACCCCCATTGACTGGTTAGGTATTCTTCATAGTTTGATAATCCATCTTGGTCAGGATCAAGATTGCGATGAGCATCATACTGTGAATCATTGAATGCCCATGCATGAGAAAAATTATTACTATGCCACTGTCGAATAAAATAATGACCCCATTTATATTCCCATTCAAGAGGACAACCATCGCCATCGGCATCGATACCTCGATTGTCAACCGTTGGGTCCGTCAAGGTAACCATGGTTTCAGCCCAATACGGGATCCCGTCGCCATCGTAGTCGTTTTGGTTTATATCAAACCATAGTTCACAGTCAAGATCCTGTTGATAAAAACTCCGATCATCGCAGCCATTCAATCGTCCATAGCCGCTTTCATCAGGAAGCATCCACCAATTTATATGAACAGGGTTGTTGTTGTCATCTCCATACCAATGACCTGTTTTGATACTATAGGTGAGATTGACCCCCCGAGAATCAAGTAGCTCATTAGTGTTTAAACCACTGAGGTCACACTGTTTGTCAAACAATAGTTGTCGATCCCAGAGTTCAATACGGACATTCACCCATTCTGTATCATCAGGGACATCAAGTGTTGCTGACCAATCTGGTGTATAAATGTATCGAGTATTCCGCCAAACAGGGCTTGTAAACTCTTGATTGTTGATGTAGACTTTAACATACAAATCAGGTTTACTGAGCAAGTCAATTCGTTTGATTGAATGGACTTGCTGATCATATTTTTCAAGAGATCGAATTGTTTTAATAGTCACGGTTACCTCGATATTTATCAGCGGATCAAAATCATCGTGATACGAAATCGCTGTTGTTTGAATATGATTTTGAATTTGAGACGCACTGGCCCCCATAACAACTAAAAGACAAATTCCACAAAGTATCATTGTTTGAATTGTGCCGTTTATCTGCCGCTTCATAAAAATCCCCCAGATATAAGCTGATATGATAGATATCATACTTTATAAAATTTTGCATCATCTAGAAAAATAAACATAAAAAGGGGTGATGGCATATCAGATTTTTGAGTAGTATCTATGAATGATGAAGATTGCAAAAGATTTCTTGAAGATTTCAAAAAGGCAGATGTTGCACGAAAGGTTGATATGTGGTTTTATGCTGTTGAACAAGCAGCAATCTGGGAGGAACTTCTAGGTGAGATGTCTGCAATTGCTCAAGCAGCACAACCGAAAAAAAGTCTCGCCGAAGATGAATAACAACGAGAGGATATCTCTATGAACGATGAGGATAAAAAAGAATTCATCGAAGAATTCAAAAAGGGTGATGGTGCAAAGCGGCTTGACCTTTGGGATTATGCCCTTTCACAGCAGGTTCTCTGGGAAAAAATTATTGCAGAGATGCAGACGATTGCCCGGGAACAGGGCGTTGATGAAGAAATTGAAAAAATGATTGAAGAAGCAACCAAAGAAGAAGCATAAACTCTGGAATAATTTGTTTTATTTTTGATGAGCTGCTCGTTCTAGCATCTGTAACGCTTTGATAAGTTCTGAAGATTCTGGATTAATTTTTCCAAGACCTAGTCGGATCATTGGTGTTGCATACAATGTATAGTCTTTTTTAAAAAGAAAAAATGAACCTGGTACCACTGCAAGGCGCATTCGTGGAATTGCATATGTTTGTACCCACGTATACGTATCAGGTATCGATGTTTTTATCCAATAGGTTAGACCATACCTGTTTGGATAAAACAACATATTTTGATCGATGAGCCATTCCTCTACCACTCTTTTTAAAGAAAAATATTTTTTCATCAGATTTTCTAATTTTTGATGATATTTGGTAAAAAGCTCTGCAGTCAGATACTCCACAAGGTTTGAACTGTTTCCAACAGAAAACAACGCATCTTGATACAATTCATCTACAAGAGTATGATGGGCAAGCACGATGCCAAGCTTCAAACCACCAAGTCCATACGCCTTGGTAAAACTTGTCGTCACTATCGCATGCTCCTTATCATGTAGAAAAATCGTAGGAAATGTTTCACGATTAAACTCTGCATAGATCTCATCACAGAGAACATAAAAATTGTATGAACCTGCGAGGGTCATAATTTTTCTGATTTCATTTTTTGAAAAAACTGCAGCACTTGGTGCATGGGGATTGGTCAAGACCAGTAACCCTGTCTTTTTTGATATCTTTTTTTCCAACTCATCAAGATCAAGACGATAATTTTCATCAGGTACACGTCGAATTTGATGAACTGTTGGATAGTATTCTTGGAGAAGTCGTAACAGTGGCTCATACATCGGATATTCGATAATCGCTTCATTTTTTTTTGGGTATTTCTCAGCAAGATATCGGATGATACGTGTATTTTGACCTGAAGTTCCGTCACTACTTAAAAAAATATTTCTTGGATTTGTATGATATCGTTTTGATAAAATTTTAAGAGTTTCAGGATTTCCATGATGATAATTGACCCCCAAATCAAAAGAAAGATGTTGTAGGTTGATTGGGCATGTAGTGATACCACTTGATCGAAGATCATAAACAAGGTTTTTTTGGTTGGTGTACCACGAGAGATATAAACTATGCTGTTTCATACAGTTAACTCTTTTAATTCTATGTTTGGTTCGAAACACTAATCTCGTTTTTTTGTTTTGTTCACCAAAAATCCTGTGAACAGCTTTTTCCGGAGCAGCCTATTTTGATACGTTCTATTTTTATGAGAAAAGATACCAGCATATTATAATTTTTTCTCTACAAAGGAAACAGCCCCGGGCGGATTTGAACCGCCGACGTTGGCTCCAAAGGCCAAAATGTTGCCGCTACACCACGGGGCTACTTCTTTAGTAATATCTACTGTTTGAGGGGGGAAATGTTAGTTGTATTTTATTTAGTTTTGTCTTCTATCTGCTTCCAAGTTCCACGGAGCTCGACACTTCTATTGATAATAAGATGATCCCTTGTGGTGTCAGGATCGATACAGAAGTACCCAAGACGTTCAAACTGAAATCGATCGAAGGGTTTTAACTTTTTTACAATCGGTTCAACTTTACAGTTCTTACGTATCTCACAAGAGTTTGGATTAAGGAATTTTTTAAAATCTTCCCCCTGTTGATCTAACGGATCTGAAACAGTAAATAATCGATTAAAAAGTCGTATCGTTGCATCGACAGCGTGACGTGCACACACCCAGTGTATGGTGGATTTTACTTTACGGCCATCTGGAGCATATCCACCTTTTGTTGCGGGATCGTACGTACAATGTATCTCTGTGATTTTTCCGTTTTTTTTCACAACATCAACGCATTTGATGAAATATGCGTAGCGAAGACGTACTTCTCTTCCGGGTGCAAGTCGGTAGAATTTATTCGTCGGTTCTTCCATGAAATCATCTTGCTCAATAAATAATGTATTTGAGAATGGTATTTTTCTTGTCCCCATATTTGGATCTTCTGGGTTATTAACCGCCTCAAGTTCTTCAATTGTATCTTTAGGGTAATTGTCAATGATCACTTTGAGTGGTTTTAGAATGCCTAGATAACGAGGAGCGGTTTTATTAAGGTCCTCCCGAATGCAATGTTCAAGGAACTCAAAATCAACGGTACTGTTGACTTTTGCAACACCGATTCGTTTACAGAACAATCTGATTCCTGATGGAGAATATCCTCTCCGCCGCATCCCACTAATCGTGGGTAATCTTGGGTCATCCCAACCGTCAACATAGTTTCCCTCGACAAGTTGCAACAGCAATCGTTTACTCATCACGGTATACGTCAGGTTCAACCGTGCGAATTCAATTTGCTGTGGATGATAAATACCAAGCTGATCAAGAAACCAGTCGTAGAGAGGACGATGATTTTCGAATTCTAAAGTACATATTGAATGTGTAATTTTTTCTATTGAATCTTCAAGACCATGAGCCCAGTCATACATCGGATAGATACACCATTTATCCTTTGTTCGATGATGACGAGCATGTAGTATCCGATACATCACGGGATCTCGCATATTGAGATTTGGATGTGCCATATCGATTTTTGCTCTGAGAACCTTTTCTCCGTCTTTAAATTCACCGTTTTTCATTCGTCTGAAGAGATCCAGGTTCTCTTCAACAGTACGATCACGATACGGACTGTTTTTTCCTGGTTTTGTTAGCGTCCCACGATACTCTGCGATTTGCTCTGCAGTAAGATCATCAACGTATGCTTTACCTTTTTTTATCAGATCAACTGCATAGTCATACATTTGGTCGAAATAATCAGATGCAAAAAAGAGCCGATCACCCCAGTCAAAGCCAAGCCATTTCACATTGTCAATAATTGATTGTACGTATTCTTTTTCCTCTTTTGCAGGATTTGTATCATCAAACCGTAGATTACACAATCCGTGATATTCTTCAGCAATACCAAAATTAAGACATATCGATTTTGCATGACCAATGTGAAGGTAACCATTTGGTTCAGGAGGAAATCTAGTATGCACTCGGCCGTTGTATTTCTTTGTTTTCAAATCATGATCAATGATTTCTCGAATAAAATCTTTGGTTTGTGAGGTTGCTTCATCCATAAATATTTCCTCCTCATTTTTTTAATTTTAGACAGCCCCGGCCAGATTCGAACTGGCGTCAAGAGATCCAGAGTCTCTGGTGCTAACCGCTACACTACGGGGCTACTTTTTTCTAGATTGATTTAAACAGAGGATAAAATGTTTGCTATATAATCTTTGATGTTTCAGTAACCTCTGATGACAAAACCTCATTAGTTATGAGGATGATATCTATTTATAAAATACCATCATATATGTTTTTCTGGACATCTATGGGGTTAGAACAGATTCGAGTTGGAGTAGATAATTTTTGTTACGTTGTCTATGATGAGCAAGAACACATCGCAGCAGTTATCGATCCTAGTTTTGATTTGACGCCAACCCTACTGTTCCTAGAATCATTTAATCTTGACGTAAGATATATTATCGCAACACATTATCATCATGACCACACCTCAGAGATCGAGACATTAAAGAAGCACTTTCCAAAAGCAGCACTTATTGCATCTGTTGACGATGGAAAACTTTTACCAGGTTCTGTTGATATTTTCGTTGGGGATGACGAACACTTAAAAGTTGGTACAATTGAACTACAATTCTTTATTACCCCAGGTCACACACAAGGAAGTATATGTATTCTAGTCGATCAGAAATTTCTATTAACTGGGGATACATTGTTCATCGGGAATTGCGGCCGAACCGATCTTCCTGGCGGAAGTTTGAAACAAATGTTTGATTCGTTACAACGGATAAAAAAACTTTCTGATACTATTATTGTATATCCAGGTCATGACTATGGAGACAAACCGTTTGATACTCTCAAGAATCAGAAAAAAACGAATGTAACACTTCGTGCAAAAAATATCGTTGAATTTTCTAAAATACCTTAAAAAATAGGCTTGTGAGACGGTTTGAAATAATGAATTTGGTATCTTTCAGAATACAAAAACGTGACCTTTTTTGAAAAGATGATACAAACACAACTTTTTTGTATCTTGAGTCATCTAGGTAAAACTAGCGGTTGATATAACTGAGAAAGGTATATTGCACTAAGATCAAAAGTTAAATCTCATGCAAAATTTCAGATTTCTACATAGATCGTTCTGTAGTTTGTTGTTCTGGTTGCATATGCTTTCTGTTGTATTGATATATTAAATTAATGAATAAATTATATAAACAAATGTTTATAATATTATTTTATGAGACTCAAAGAGATACCATGGTACAATCAACCCGGTGTTCGGCTGAGAAAAAAAGGCGCCTCAGTTCTCTCAGATGCTGAACTCCTTGCAATTGTACTTGGCAGGGGTGATTACACAGAAAATGCGGTTGATTTGTCAAACAGAGTGCTTGCACGATATAATTTTAATAAACTTGCACAGCTTTCTTTCGCTGAACTTGAAAAAGAATTTCGTAATCCTGTTAAAGCATTGAAAATGCAGGCAATGTTTGAAATTTTTCGACGAACTAATCGTCTGAATCATCATGGATATGCCACTAAGATACAGAATGCAGAAGACGTGCATCGATTTTTTATGGATAACCTCAGCGATAAGAAAAAAGAGTTTTTCTATGCTCTTCTTTTAGATGCGAAGAATCGAATTATTGAAGAAGTGTTGGTTTCAATAGGTATCTTAAATGCAAGTTTAATTCATCCTCGAGAGGTTTTTAATCCCGCCATCAAAGCAAGCGCTCATGCAATCATCTTAGTTCATAATCATCCAAGTGGTGAATGTGAACCTTCCAGTGCAGATATTGAAATAACTAACATGCTTTCTGAATCTGGCAAGTTGATTGGTATCAATGTTCTTGATCATGTTATTATTGGAAAAGAAAAATATATAAGTATGCGAGAGAAAGGTTTGATAAAATAAATCAATGTGACCTCTCCGACATACTGAAATTATGCAACAAAAATAGTGACATCACGGGAGAATCGTGGCAAGTTGTTTCATTCAATACACAACATAATTTCATTTTATTTGACATATAAAAAATTTATTTATTGTGAATAAATATAGATAAAATTAGTTATATAAATTATTCATTCCATTTTTATATAAAAAATAAAAATTTATATTATTGAAAATTTTTATATATATCAAGCTATATACTCAGTCGCCTTAACATTTTATGGAGGAAAGAGACTATGCAAATACCGAAAAAAATTACAAAAAGATCGATAAGTAGTATATTT
>JAWABU010000007.1 GCA_038884455.1 Candidatus Thermoplasmatota archaeon
ATTATTTTTAAAGAACACGATGGTTTTGTTGAAAAAATCTGTAAAAAAGCTTGTTGAATTATGATTTTTTCTGTTTGCTGTGCGTGATTCTCACAGCAAAATGAGACGTTATGCTGAATTTAGATTCATTTCGGGATGTAGCCGCAAGTTTAGACAAGTTTTTATATTCAGAGTAGAGTAGTTTTGTATCTTTTTGACATATTTTTGTTATTGCTGAATCATTCCATGTTGATTGCATGGTTTGTAGATAGATAGTTATTGTTTGTTTTTCTAATGCGATTTGTTTGAACTTGTTGACAAAATCAGGAAACGTTGAGAAATTACTATTTGCAGGAAGAATATATTGTAATAGGTTGTTTAAACGTTCTGCAGCAGTTAGAAAACTCATTGATGCTAGATATTTGTATAATCCAATGGTTTTTATCCTGTTTGTGATACTACCTGAAAGATCAGTATACATCTGTTGTATCCCAGGCATTCCTAATGTTGTATCAGTCCATTCTTCATACAATAGTGGGTCGTGAAATAGAGGGGCTGCGCCCCCTATAACCCCCGTTCCGCCTTCGTTCCTCGGCAAGCCCTTCGGGCGTTGCCGTATCTCACTCGGCGGCGAACCCTGGTAACTTTTGCTGCCGATCATCAAAGATGTGTACCCCATGTCGCTGTTGTTGACTCCGACAATAGTTAATCGACTTTTCCAAATCGATCAGTCCCGTGGAATCGTGGTGTTCGTAGCCGCTCCAGAAGCTGCCACGTGGGTAACGCTTACGGAATCCAGGGTACGCCTCAAACATCTTCCTGCTGCTGTAGGATTTAAGCATAGTCTCGGCGGTTTGTAGGGAGTACTTTTTCGGTACGTTGACTGGGAAATGGACGTGACTTCCGCCAAAGCCGAAGTCACGGAATTCAAACCCGAGTCGTTCAAAATCTCGGAACGTTTGAGTACAGGTGTCGATGTGGGATTGCTTTCTGAAGCAATTGTACCGGTTTTTTGTGACGAACATCATGGTCACCCAGTTGTTTCGTGTGTCATGCGCCAGCTTTTTATAGCATCCACTACTTACATTTTCCATATTTTCTATGTCTCCTGTCGCACCTTTAGAGGGCAGGCGGATGCCTGCCGCGTGCGACAGAAGAAGAAAATGTGGATCTGCTAAAAAGAGATGCGGCTTTTCACCCGCGGGTCTTACACTTCGTTTCAGATCACGCGGTACTCCCAGCCGCAGTTAATAGGTTTCGCTATTGTAAAAAAGAGGGAAAAAACAGTATTTTGTATACTAACGACATATAAAAAACCAATACACTATTATTGAGCTGAGAGATACGGATTTATCATCGGTGGTTATGGATAAGAAATACATTTTTCAAAGGACATCCATGCAAAAAAATGATGCAGCAGTGTCTGATATGAAAGTAATACCGGTCGCTGGTTACAAACAATTTAAAAATTTTTATACTCTGGTTTTCAATATCTATAAGGATGATCAGTATTGGGTTGCACCATTCTGGAGTGAACTTAAAAGTTTTTTTAAAACTAAAAATCCTTTTTGGACGCATGCAAAAACACAACTTTTTATTGCATATGAAAAGGGAGAACCAGTTGGTCGAATAGCAGCAATCATTGATGAACTATATCAAGAAGAAAACAAAAAAGTTGGTTATTTTGGTTTCTTTGAATGTATCAATGACTATAGAGTTGCTGAAAGTCTTTTTACAGCAGCTGAACACTGGTTGAAATCCCATGGGGTAACACATATGCGAGGGCCCATCAACGGGCGTATTGATGTAGGCTGTGGTTTTTTATATCAAGGATTTAATCAATCACCGTTTATTCTTGGATCGTATTCGCCACCGTATTACATCGATTTTGCCGATCGGTATGGTATGCAGAAATGTCGTGATTTAGTCTCGTATTATTTGGACCTCACAAAACCAATACCACCCTCAGTTAAAGAAGTTGCGGAGCAGGTCGAAAAGAACAATGTAACAATTCGTGGATTTAATCGTCTGCATGCAGGTCGAGAGCTCAACTGGTGGATACCATTGATGATGGAACAATTTTCCCAACATTGGGGATATGTTAATGTACCAGAACAAGAAGTTCGAACCCGTTTTGGGGTGAAACAGGCACGATGGTTTGTTGATTCAAAATTGTTTCTCATCGCTGAAATTGATGGAAAACCAATTAGTTTTAAATGGTCAACACCGAACTATAATCAGATATTTAAAAAATTCAAAGGTAAACTTGGTCCAATCCAAATCGTTCAGTTTTTTTTAATGAAAAGAAAGATTACTGAAGGAAAATTTAATTTTGTTGGGATCAAAAAAGAATATCGAATTAAAGGCATTGGAACATTTATGAATTATTATACTATGCTTGAAATGCAACGACGAGGGTATACTGGTGCTGAATGTGGATGGATTGATGAAGAAAATATTGCATCAAGGAAAGCAATTGAGAAGATAGGGGCGCAATTGTATAAAATATTCAGAGTCTATGAAAAGAAGATTTGTTAAAGCAAAGTTTCTACTCTGGTTTAATCGCAGTTACTGCATAGTATCCCAAAAATCCTTTTAATACGACGACTGCCCCGTAGATGCTCGTGCTCCGAATTGCAGAAGTTGAAGGAATCTGAGATTGTTTGTTGTTTTGATGATGTATTTTCTTAAGTGAATCAATAATATAAAACGGAAAACCAACAACTGCATGAGCAAAAAACGATGGTCGAACGTTTCTTGATATATTTTGAACTTCTATTGCTGAAAAACCTGTATTTTGTAGGTCCTGACAAAATTCATGAAGTAGTGAAAATTGGAGACCTCCCAACCCCTGTGAAAAATGCATATATGTTTTTTTTAAAAAATCAGTAGTTGGTATACAACGTAAAAATCCATCAATGACTACAAGTCGACCACCTGGTTTTAAGATTCTGTACATCTCTAGTATAAAATCCATGAAATTAGTTGCATATGACGCAGATTCAACAGCAAAAATCGCATCGAAATAACAGCCAGGAAATTCAGTTTCAAGGAAATTTTTTGTTTGAAAGTCAACGTTTGATAACCCTCGTTGACGTGAAAAAAATTGAGCTAATTTCACATGTTCATCAGCTAGTGTAATACCGATGAATGAGGATTGTGGAAAGTGTTCTGCGAAAAAAATTGATACTCCGCCAAGACCGCATCCTGCATCAAGAATCTTCATTGGTTTTTGTTCATTTAAACCAAGCAGACTGCCGACGAATCGATTCATATTGAGAACAGCATCTTTGAACGAATGAATTCCTGGTTCGAAAAAACCATGGTGCAAACAGAGTGTCTCATCTACATCCCAAAATGGAAGAAGATGTGATGTCCAACGAGTATAAAATTCTCGGACGTTTTTTTCATGCGTTGTATCTATCATGAAGATTCAAACCTTTTGGTGTACGTTTGTGAAAAATGTATTCTTCATAATACCAACGATGGTTAAATACATACTGTATTGTATCTTTTGAATTGAAAAAACTATGTTATTACTTTTTTGGTAGTTCTTGTTGGAATTTCGGAAAGTGTAAGGTTGAGTTGCTCTAAGAGATCATCAATGTGTTTTTGGTTGTATTTCTCCAAAACAACAGGGTCAGCAAGAACACCAAAGTGGCGTTCATTTCGACAGTAACTACACAGTTTTTCACCGTCCATCATTGCGAGCGGATGAATTGATGGAAACATACAGTTCTTACACAGTTTCATGGTTGAAGGAGATATTCTTGCAGAATGTATAAATCTGTCTGAGGAACAGCCTATCAATTGTTACATGCGTGATATAAATTCTGATTTTTTTGGTGGTTCTCCATAATAACAGCGAAGCGGTCTGCCGCTTGGAAGCATTGACAGACAGAGATTACAATTCAGACATCCTGAAGGTTGTGTCGACCCCTGGAGAATCTCCTGGGAAAACCGTGGATTATGGATCAATGGTCGTGAAAAACAAATCATATCAGCCTGGTTGTTGTTGATAACTTGTTTCATGACTGAGGGGTCGCGAAAACAGCTTCCTGCAAGAATTGGTATTGATACCTGTTGTTTAAAGATCGAGATATGTTTGAGATTATGATGTGGTTTAAACCATTGGGTATGATTCATGATGAGATCAACAGGGGTGAGAAGTGCTGCGGAAGCTTTCGCATGAAATGGTTTTTGTTGACGCATGTAGTATGCATAGAAGGAAGTTTTGTAGGAGATTGCACCGCGGGTAGCAAAAAAGCCACAGGAAAGTTCAAGGGCATCACATCCTTGTCGTTCAAGTTGTTTTGCGGTGTCAAGCGCCTCAGAAAAAGATATTAATGGAATCAACGGGGGTATACTAGCATAGGAGGCTGCACGGGTGTCAAGTTTGACGATGATCGGTACTGATGCTGGAAGATGATGACGAACGCAACTGAACACTTCGAGGAGAAATCGTTGCCGATTGCGTAGTGAACCACCATACCCGTCACGTCTGTGGTTGATACGTTTTGAGAGGAATTGAGCAATGAGAAATGTATGCGCTGCATGGAGTTGGATGCCGTCAAAACCTGCAGAATATAATCGCCGTGCACTTTTTCCAAATGCCTCAACAATTGAATCAATTTCAGCTGAAGTTAACGCATGGGCTTTATATGTTTTTGAAGGAGCGATAATACGTTTCTGAAAACCAATTTCTGGTGAAGCTTTCAGCCCTGCATGATTGAGTTGAGCGATGATACATTTTTTTTGTTGATGAACATATTCAGTGACCGAACGTAACGGTGGTATTTGTTGATCATCATCAGCTCCTGCCATTCCTTGGATTGTTCGACCATGTTTATCGACATAAAAATGCCCGGTGATGAGTAACCCGGTTCCTCCTTGACTGAGTTTTTCATATAGTTTCTGGTATTCAGGAGTGACAATCCCCCCTGCATCTGCCATGTTTTCATGAGTTGCAGATCTTACGAGTCGATTCGGTATACATAGCGAACCAATGTAGATTGGTTGTTGGAGAGGATTATCAACATACTGTATTGATTTATTGGTCATGACTCTTCCCACTTGAAGAAAGTAAATCGACGATAGTTTTTATAATCGTTAGTTGTTCGATACTAGAAGTGTTATAAAAAATGTTTTTTTATATGTTGGGCTGTTGTTTGATTGGTTGTAGGATAAGTTTGTTTTCGTATTTCTTAAAAATAATTTCATGATCTTCGAATATCGGTTTTCGTCCGAGAAGAACAGGGATGTCATTTCGATCTGAAACATGAATTTCGAGGTCGTCGTAGGTGAATTTATTTCGTTTTCCGTGGATCACCATTTTGACATATGACTTACAGAGAGTTGTTTCCCCACCTGCAGTATCAACACAGCTTGCTTGGAGCAGTTCAAGACCAAGATACCGTGCGATTGCGTTTGGTATCACAATGAAATCACCACCAGAATCAAGTAATGCTTCAATAATTGGAGTTTCTCGTGTTTTTGAAAAAAATTTTATTGGTATAAGTGGGTAGTCGTGGTATTCGAAGATGTATTGTGTCTCAGGCATAGGATTTAACGTAAATGGATATTGCCAGATAATACTTTTGATATTTTTATGGTATCATCAGGGAATTTATCATGAGGGTATTTTTCTTCTGCAATTCTAAGAACCTCTTCAAGGTTGTAACTATGGTCAACGATTTCATCATTGAACAGAATAATCCATTCTCCTGAGTATTTTTTTAATATTTCTTCCTTATCCATCAAAAAACCAAGTATGCTTTGTTCTATATAAATCTTCTGGCATTTTTTGGTGAAAAAAGCGGAAAAAAGATGGTTATTCCTGTTTTGGTTCTCGTAAACTTAAAAAGATTCCGGCAAGACCACCGAGGACGAAGAGAACAACGACTGAATAGATGCCGATGTCAACCCAGACTCCATAGGTGATCCCCCAAGATACCCAAAAGAGAAAGCCAGCAACAAGGAAAAGTAATGACAGAATTGTTTTCCAATTGAAATTCTTAAGTGGTATAAGTTCTTGGATGTTCATAGATACATAACCTCTCAGATTGTAACCTTCTTCGATATTCCATTTTAAATCGTGGCGGGTTTGGAAATCCTCACATAGAGGAAAACCGGTCATACTACTCCGCGCGCTATAATTCGAGTTGGTAACTAGTTCTCATTCTTTAATCTTTTCTTTTACACTTCTTATAAAAAGTAGGCTGTTGAAAAATTCTTGTGTTAATACAATTTGAAGAGTGATTGGAAGAATGCAGTGTATTTTGAATGAAAATTAAATCAAAGTAATCTGCCTTTCGTTGGAGAAATAGTGATTTTTCTGTTCTTTTTCATGAGTGATGATCTGGGGTTTTCTAGGAGGAAGTAATTTCGGGATAAGAAATTACCCTTTGTTCCTTATGTGTATAATCGTAGGAATGTTTTGATGCTTCTTGGTGAATGCCCTAATTGGTTGTTCATGTACCCACTAAGAAGCATTCCTACGAAGATGAGATAAGTGTAAAGTTGAAGTGTTTCCATCCCATAGATATGGAGTTTCTTAAGATTAAGGAAGTCTTTAAGTCTGGAGAAGAACCGTTCTACTGCGGTTCTTTTCTTGTAGGTTTTTTTAAATTCTGGTGGATATTGTGGTTTGATTTTCGTTCGTGCAGCCTTAATGATGGGTGTAACTTTGTCTTTGAGCAGGATCTGTCTAACGGAAGATGAATCGAAGGCTTTATCTCCGAGAAAATATTGTGTTGGATGTTCAGTTTTGTATGATTTCACCTTGGTATAGACTGGTTTAAACGGGGTTGAATCATGGGTGTTGGCACCGGTGAAAGTGATAGCAACTGGAAGTTCTGTTTTTACATCTACAGCCACATGTATTTTGTATCCGAAGACGCTTTGTTCTTCGATATGGTCCCATCCCCATTTTGCATTGGGATCATCCTGGGTTTGCTTGGAGAATAGATCCATCCTGTGCAATCATGTGGAGGTTGAGGAATCCTTGGTCTAGCAGTTGTTGGACAATATGGGTGAAGAGTTGTTTAAAGGTACTGATGCCGATTCGTTTGAGGAAGTTGGTGAAACTTCCAATATCTGGAGGTTGTTTGAAGTGTAGTTGTCGTCTCCAGAATTGGTCTTTTTCTAGAAAGGCTTGGTAGTCGCGGTATGATTCCATCCGTAGGAACATTAGGATAAATGAGAGGAACATTCCTGTTGGTGATAGGGGTTGGTCGTCCTGGTTTTCCTGGTTGATATTTGTAGTTGGTTTTGAGTATGTTTTCTGCTTCTGAAAGATTAATATTGGCTATTATCTTTCTGAGATTAACCCTCCTATGATTTTTCATTTTGTGCAACCCAAACAAAATGAAAGGTTAGGAGGGTTCAATTAATTTTTCAACAGGCTAAGAGGTTGAAATTTATATTTTAGAAATGTATTTATGATGATTTTATATACAGATAGTAGAATTTCAACTATCTCAGGAGGGTTAAAGAATGAAGAAAAAACTACTAAGTATCCTTATTTTTGTCATCATCCTAAGTGTTTTTTTAGCAGGATGCCAAGAAGAACCAAGTGGCGTGAAGACGTTTAAAGGGGTAAGATTAGTGTCAAATGTCGTTGAGTTAAAAAACGCTTCTTTAGACACTGTTAAAAACAGATTTGATGAGATAATGCGAGTCGAGGTTCGTTATCTTTTCCATAATATTGCTGGGCGAGATATCCGTGTGAAAGTCAACGCATCGTTTTATGATCGTGACAATACCTTAATTGCAACCGTTGGACCAAAGAACATTTATCTGTTAGAGAATTACACGGAACGAGCTGTTACCCCTGCAAATACAATCTCATATGAAGGACCTGGCGTTGAAAGAATAGACCATGTAGTACTAACAGTCAATTAACACAAAAAAACGATGGTTAAAGAAAAAAAATATTTACTTACTAACTTCTTATTATTTATGTGTTTTATTTTTATACAGGTAGTATAAAAATATTGTTAGTAAAGATGATATGAAAAAAATACCTTCAAATCCTGGTGTTGATGACTGATCTTTAGCTGGCAAAAGAATAAATTCATCTTGTCCAGAGTTATATGACGTTCTTTTTATTCGATCGATCGTTGGGTAGTAGGATATCTTCAATATATGTTGCTGCATACCAATCAATGGATATTCATTAAAATAATATATCTTTATTTCTCCTGGAGAAATTGTCCCATTTCGTTTAATGATGATTCCTGTCTCATCTTCAATTTGAACTGTGATATTATCTGATACCCTGCTTCCTGAGTTTTTAAGTGTGATACTAATATTGAAATACACGACATCTCCCTTAGGATGTTCAGTTACTTTCATGATAGTATATTTTTTATCTACAATTGAAAGTGAGTAGGGCTGCTCTTCAGCACTACACAACGGCATGTACAGTACTATCATCATCATTAGTAGCGCAAAAAGTGAAAGTCTATGCGTTGATTTCATGGTTCACCACGCCTCTTGGTTACCAGAATGTTATATTATCTATATAATTGCATTGGAATGAAACTAAAAAACAATAGCTTCAATGAACGAATGCGAATAAAAAATATTATTTTTTGAATAAACTAAGAATCAAACCAAATAAATTTTTATATCATTTTGATTATTTCTTGTTGCTCGTTTGCATAAATTTGGAGATGATGATACGATGCTCCAAGATCGCGGAATTAAACGTGGTATAGAAGTCTTTGTTAAAGATAGAGAGAATCCTGACTTCCCTGAACAAAAAGCACTTGTAATTAACACGTACCCGCATCCAAGTCGGTGGCTTGTAGTAAAATTTGAAAACGGAGACATCAAACAAGTTGAAGAGACACAAGTTACCACAATGTATGAAAAAAATAGGAACATTTTTATTTAAAAAAAATAATTGTATATTTAGAACCTTTTCCGAGTATCACGAATGTTTTCAATGATTTCTTTTCCAAAATCAGTAAGCCGATAGAGCTTAATATCGTTGTGTTTTCCACCTTGTATTTGCTCAACAATACGAAGACTGATCAACGATTCATCATCACGGTATCGTGAATTCATACCTCGAATAGCCCCGAGAACATTAGTTGGCGTAGTTTTTACATTATAGGCAATTTCTGAGGTATAACTTCCACTCGGGCTAATATCGAAGAGATATTCTGCTATTTTTTTTCGAACACTACTTCTTCTGAGCGCTCGAATAACAAGAGGCTTTAAAACATCAGAAGATACCGTGCTATCATCTCTATCCTGCATCCCATCAACTTAAATAAATGAATGCAATTTCATATTAATAAATTAATCGGTTCTTTTTTTCCAAAAATGGTGAACGTGACAAGTGGGCTTAGCCGGATTCGAACCGGCGACCTCCGCTGTGTGAGAGCGACGTCATAACCGCTAGACCATAAGCCCTGAAAACCCTAAGCAAGGTAGAGTGGGAGAAATGAACATGGTGAGATAAATGTTTTTCGTTTAGCTAAAATCAAAAAATGAATTTTTAAGAAAAATTTATCAACAAACAGTATGTTCACCTGCTCAGGTATTTTTAGGAGGACTCAAAGTGGCCAACTGGAATATATTTCACAGGAGTCGAATACGGGAAGATATTAAGAGAAAAGAGATCGAAAATTATATGCGTGAAACCGAACATGCATTACAGGACCATGAAGATTGTTGCGAAGAATCCGAAGAGAAACAGAATGAGAAACCTATCAAGCAATATGAAGAAATTTTATATTCAAAAGATGAAAAGGAAAAAAAACAAATACTCCAAAATCCAGCTAAAACAATCCACCGAGATACGTGGGAAAATACCTCAACAATTGAAAAAAAAATTGATACGATACAAACCCAGGATACAAAAACATCATCATATATTGCTGATATCGAAGAGAAAGTTGATCGAGTACTTGCAAAAAAAAGAAAAATATAACTGTGCATAGATGTTTGTTGACAATAGTTCAATACATGGAAAGGTGATATTATCTCGATTACTGTTTTACGAATTGGTCACAGATTAAATCGAGATAAACGGATAACAACGCATGTTGCATTAGCTGCCCGTGCATTTGGTGCAGATTCTATCCTTATTTCAACAAAGGATGAAAAAATTAAAAAAACAATTGATTCAATAAGTCGTAGATTCGGAGGAAAATTTCTTATCCGAACCGGAGTCAATCCAACATCCCTAATCAAGAGTTGGAAAGGAATCATTATCCACTTAACAATGTATGGGGAACGATTCGATACGGTTCTTGAAAAAATTGATAAAAAGAAAGATATTTTGATTATTGTCGGAGCTGAAAAAGTGGCACCATACTATTTTGAAGTAGCTGACTTTAATGTCTCAATTGGAAATCAACCACACTCTGAGGTAGCTGCCTTAGCAATTTTTCTTGATCGGCTGACCAACCAAACGTGGATCGATAAAAAATTTAATGGTGTTCTTGAAGTTGTTCCCATGGCGAAAGGAAAAAAAGTCATTGATAAAAAGAAAAAAATTGAGTAGGATGCCTTCATGAAAGAAACGCCAAATCAAGAAAAATGCATTCAACTGCTGAAAGAATGTGGATGCTCAGATGACATTATTATGCATTGCTGCGCAGTTCGGGATATTGCAAAACGCATAGCGATACGTGCTGGTGCTGATGTTGCTCTTGTCGAAGCAGGAGCTTTACTCCACGACATTGGAAGAGCAAAAACACAGGGTATACAGCATGCTATTGAAGGAGCGAAAATCGCAAGAAAGAAAGGTTTACCGACAACGATCATCCGTATCATTGAACGTCATATAGGGGCAGGAATTCCAAAAGATGAGGCTCGATGTTTAGGCCTACCAAATAAAGATTTCCTCCCGATCTCGCTAGAAGAAAAAATCGTCGCTCATGCAGATAATCTAACCCATGGCGACCATCAGCAATGTATCGAGGATGAAATCCAAAAAGCTCTCGATAAAGGGCAAAAAAAGCACGCCCAACGATTACGACAGTTACATGACGAATTAAGTGCTATTTGCGGTATAGATCTGAACGAAATATGACTATGGGCCTATTAGCACCCGAAAGGATAAATAGGATGTCTTATTTACTGGAAAAAACAAGAACATGGTAAAATAGACAGCTCTTGCAGGGGTAGCCAAGCTTGGTCAACGGCGCAAGATTGAGGGTCTTGTCCTTAGTGGTTCTTGAGTTCAAATCTCAACCCCTGCACTCATATCTTTTTTAAAAAATAAAGGAGAGAAAGGGGAGTTCTACTCTGAAAAATAATTATTGTTCTTTTTCCAATTCTGAGATAAGTTCCTTGACTTTGTCTCGGAGTTCTATCATTCTTAGGTTCTGGCCGATTGCTACTTTTTTATATTTCTCGGTTTCTTTGTTTCCTTTTATTTGTTTAGTGATATCACGAGAGATACCCATCGTTCCAATGATTTTGCCGTCCGGAGAATATCGTGGAATTTTAGTTACAGAAACCCATCGTTCAGACCCATCTTTTCCAACGATTTTTTCTGTCTCTGCAATAATCGGCTGACCAGTTTGTAAAATTTTTTGATCATCTTCAAAGGCTTTTCGTGCTTGATGTTCTGCTAAAAAATCAAAATCTGTTTTACCAATCATTTCCTCAGGTTTAACTTGGGAATGTTCTGCTTTTGCCTTGTTGACCAGGATGAATCTGTTATTTTCATCTTTAAAGTAAATAGAGTCAGGTATGTTGTCAAGCAGTGATTGGAATAAACTGTGTTCGAGGATAAGTTTTTGTTCTGCTTGTTTCTGTGCGGTGATATCTCGTGAGATCCCCATAGTTCCGATGATTTGTCGTTGTTCGTTATAACGTGGTATTTTTGTTACTGATATCCAATGTTCTGATCCATCGCTTCGTTTGATATGTTCGATTTTATTGATGATAGGTTCTCCAGTTAACATCACCTGTGTGTCATCATACGATGCTTTTTCTGCTTCGAGCGGTTGTAAAAAGTGAAAATCTGTTTTTCCGATCATTTCTTCTGGCGTTACGTGAGAATGCGCCGCTTTTGCTTTGTTAACAAGAATAAATCGTTTGTGTTCATCTTTAAAATATATAGAATCAGGAATGTTATCCAGTAAAGATTGAAGTAGATGATGCTCAAAGGCCACTTTTGCTTCTGCTTTTTTTTGTTCTGAGATGTCTTTAATAATTCCGATAGAACCAATAATTGTTCCTTCTTTGTTTTTAAGAACACTTAAGGATAACGCAATATCGAGAGGTTCGTTATTTTTCCGTAGTATCTTTGTTTCCAGATGATGTTGCATGCCTTTTTGGCGGATGTTTTGTGACCTGATTTTTTGCCATTCTTCTGGGGGGTATAACGTTTGAATAGGTTTTAGGTAAAGTTCTTCTTTTGTTAGTCCAAGGAGCTTTTCAGCATAGCGGTTCCAATGGATGAGTCGTTCTTGTGCATCAGTTACTGTGATTGCTACTGCTGAGTTTTCAAAAATAGTTTTGTACAATTCGTAGGAATCACCAACGAGCGTATCAACCATGGTTTCAATACATTCATGTGTCATTTTTTCAACCTTCTTTTTTCCATTTTTTACTATATTTCAAAGTGTGGTTATTTATTTTCGGAAGATTCTTTCACGGAGATTGAAAGGTTTGAATTTATCCCTGCTGTTTCCAACTAGGGTCTCTGTTTTCCCCATGACAAAAAATCCTCCGGGATTTAAAGTATTATAGAAATCATCGTAGAGTACTTCTTGGAGTTCTCGAGTAAAATAAATGACGACATTTCTGCAGAAGATGATGTCGATGTTGTGTTTTTTTGGTCCTGATATGAGATCATGGTATTCAAATCTAACAATACTTTTTAAACTTGGTTTGATTTCATAAACAGTATCGGTAATAGTAAAATATTTTTGATAGTTTTTGAGATATTGGATTTGTTTTTCGATATCGGTTTGAATGATACCTGGACGTGAATGATAGACCCCTTGTGTTGCATGATTAAGGCAATCTCGATCAATGTCGGTTCCAAGGATTTCAACGCGATTTCTCAGGTTTTGTTCTCCGAGAACCTCAGAAAAAAGCATTGCTATGCTATATGCTTCTTTTCCATCTGAACTTCCTGCACTCCAGACGCGTATTGTTCCTTTTTTTTCTGCAAGTATTGTTGGTATCACATCTGTTTTAAAGGCATCGTAGACGGTGTTATCTCTGAAAAATTCTGTAACGTTAATGGTGAGTTCTTGGAGAAGTTTTTCTTGTTCTGCTTTATCTTTTTTTAAAAACTCCCAGTACGCATGGTAAGAATCAATGTGCAGTGCTCTGAGCCGTGAGTCAAACCGTCGGCCAAGATAGGTGTCCTTGTATTGGAAGGTGTTGAAGTCGAGAAGTTGTTTGACGTTTGCTTTAAGTTCTTGGAACTCCTGATCGAAGGGTTTGTCAAGCATCGTTGTTCACCTCTCAGATGATTTTTTCTTCTGGTTCATTTGGTCCTTTTTTGACCATCTTTATTTTTAATTCACAGGTAACAGGATTGAAAATTATTGTTCTTCCTCGGTCACCACCAACATCTTTAGAAAGGATTGGTATTTTTTGTTGGGTTAAGATCCGTTCAACTGCCTCTGCGTTTCGTTCTCCGATTTTTAAATGATCTTCAGTGAAGGTAAACAGGCTTGCGCCTCCTGCTATTTTTGCTTTAAGTCGTGGTCGTTGTGCTCCTTTTGCAAGCATATCTTCAATCAGAGCTGGAAGTGCAGTATCTGCGTATTTTCCGATTTTGTCTTGTCTGTTTTCGATGGATGGAAGCATGATGTGGGACATCCCTGATATTTTTTTGAAATCGTCATAGATTACTGTGCCGATGCAGCTGCCGAGGCCAACCGTTGATATTTTTGTATCGCCTTCAACAACAACATATTCTCCAATGCCTATGACGATGACATTATCCATTGAGTGTTACCCCATATTCTTTGAGAGTGATTCAACATATTGTTTTGTTGGTTCATCATAGTGGTTTGAAACACAGGGTATTAATTTTGAGAGGAGCGCATCAAGTGATTGTGGTGAGGGAAGAAGAATAAATATCGATGTGAAAAGGTTGCTTTCATCAGTAAACTTAATGTCAAAAATCAAAGCATGACTGGTCTCTGGACCAAGGTTTTTTGAAACTGTTTCGATGACTGCACCGGGCATATCATATTCGAATTTTGGTGGTGAAAGCCAAACAGTTGTGTTAAGAAGTTTACCAAGAGCATTCGTATATGCTGAGACAACGATATTTCCTACTTCAGTTATTGCTGATTTACCCATGTCATCAAGTTGTTGGGAGGTTCCTGGTTGCTGTCCTACGAGGAGATCAGCAAGATTTAACGCACTTTTCATAGGGAATAAAAAAAGGATGCTCCCGAGGAATTCTTTCGTAAGTTCAAGGTAGACACCGACGACTTTTTCATCTTTGATAAAAAGTTCATGCAGCGAATCTTTGAGTTCTGATACCTTCTTGATATGAAGGCTTGGTACGGAAATGTTCACACTTTTTCCGATCATTTGTGAGACCGCTGTGGCTGCATGTGAACAGCCAATATTTCCTGTTTCTTGTAAAGCGTCAAGTTGATTTGGGTTGAGTTGTTCTATATTTGCCATATTTTTCTCCTCAGTTTATTTAATTCATTCCAAGTTTTTGTAAGATGATTGATATTGATTTTGGTTCAGGAACTAGGAAAAGATTGATGTCGAAACTTTCTTTTCCTTCTTCTTTCACGTCGCAACTAAAGGTAACGACTTTATCTGCAACAGCTCCCATCTGTATAATGAGATAATCCATGATGGCGCAGGGCATATCATAGGCAAGTGCCGGCGGTCCTGGGATCATCGATATTCCAATTAATTCGGTAATGCTGTCGAAGAAAGCACACATCATTACGTTGCCAACTTCACAGAGCGCTGATTTATCCATATCGGTGAGCGAGCCAACAGTTTCTGAATGTTCACCAAGGAGCATACGCGCAAGTGAAAACGCACTGTCTTTTGAAATAAGCAGAAGAATGTACGTCGGAATTTCATTTGATATTCTGAGATAGATTCCGACAACAACCTCTTGATCTTTTACGCAGTTGATAATCTGTTCAAGAGGTACCACTTCAACTTTAGGAATCCCAATTTTAATATTTTTGTTAACCATGCGGGAGAGTGCTGTTGCAGCGTGAGAAGCGCCAATGTTTGCTACTTCTTGCAGAGCGTCTCGTTGGCCGTCGTTAATGGTAAGTTCTTGCATGATTTTTCCCTTTTTTTATTTAACTCCTAGTTTTTCTAATAACGTATTGACTGCCTGTGGTTCAGGAAGGAGGAACATATGAATTTTAAGATGGTGTTGTTGTTCTTCCTGGAGTTCTACATTGAAGACAACAACTTGATTCGATATTGCTCCAATTTGGATCAGAACATAATCGATCACTGCATCAGGTATATCGAACGCTAAATTGGGCGGACCTGGTATCACAGTAATACCTAAGAGTTCCGAAATGCTGTCGAAAAATGCACAAATCATGATATTGCTGACCTCGCTTAATGCGGATTGGTCAATCTCAGAAAGGATTTCCTTGCTTTCTTCTGGTTTCTGTCCAAGAAGCATGTTTGCCAATGCGAACGCGCTTTGCCGAGGTATTAACAAAAGTACATAAGACGGTATTTCGTCGGATATTTTGAGAAAAACACCGACAACAATGCTTTCCTCTTTAACATATTCATTTACTTTTGACAAAGGAATGATTTCAACCTTTGGTATTCCCATATGAATTGATCGATTAATCATCTGCGATAAGACGGTTGATGCATGCCCTGCACCGATATTTGCAAGTTCTTGTAATGCATCTTTCTGGACCGGATTAAGGATAATTTCTTCCATAGTTGAATCTCCTTATATTGTTAATCAATTAACGTGTTAACATCAATAACAAGGATTACACGCCCATCCCCAGTTATAGTAACACCTGCGATTCCTTTTGTTTTTTTCAGTGATGTGCTGATATTTTTTATGGTAATTTCTTGCTCACCAATCAGGCGGTCTACAATGAGACCGATTTTTTTATCTTCTTTTTGAACAACAACACCGTACATCGTCGTCTTAGTTTGTTGTTCTCGGGGAACGTTGAGTATGTTCGTCATAGAGACAAGCGGTAAAATATCATTCCGGAGAAGAATCGCTGGACGTCCGTTGAGATATTGTATATCTTGAGGATTTAAATTGATGGTTTCAGAGACATTATTTATCGGTATAGCATATGTTTCTTGTCCTACGCCAACAAAGAGTGCTTTGAAAATCGCAAGTGTAAGCGGCAGTCTAAGTAAAAATGCACTTCCTTTCCCGAGTTCTGAGTAAATTTCAACAGATCCATTGAGTCGTTCAATAGTTGATTTAACAACATCCATACCAACGCCTCTTCCTGAGATATTGGTAATCTTTTCCGCAGTACTCAAACCAGGTAAGAACATAAGGTTAAGTGCTTCTTTGTCATCAAGCTGATCGACTTCTTCTTGTGTTTTTAATCCTTTTTTAACTGCGGCTTTTCTCATAGCATTCGGGTCAATTCCTTTTCCATCATCGCGAACCGTGATGACTACATGGTTTCGTGTACGTTCAGCAAGAAGTTCAACTGTTCCCTCTTCAGGTTTTCCGCTTTGTCGTCGTATCTCTGGTGGTTCAATACCATGATCAATGGAATTTCTCAGGAGATGAACAAGTGGATCACCAATTTCATCAAGAATCGTCCGATCAAGTTCAATACCTTCCCCAGTAATGATCAGGTTTACTTTTTTTCCATTGTCTCGTGCGAGATCTCTGATCATTCGAGGGAAACGATCAAAGACATGCTTCATCGGTATCATCCGTATCTGCAGAATTTTATCTTGGAGTTCTGTTGTTAGTCGATCGATGGTGTCAATCGTTTCTGAGAGGTCTTCGAGTTTATGATCAGCGGCGATTTGAGCAAGTCGTCCTTTGCTGATGACAAGTTCTCCGATAAGATTCATAAATTTATCTAGTTGATCCATCCCGATTCGAATCGTTTGAACGGTCGTTTGGGTCTGTGTTTTTGTTTTTTCTTCAGTTTTTTTGACAGTTTGATCTTGTCCTAATTGAAAAGTAGCTTGGTGCAGTGGTGCTGGTTGCTGTTCTATTTTTTCTTGACTTTTCTCAGGAGGAATCACTTGAAGGCTATCATTGGTGTAACTGAGCGGAGTAACTGTTTTTACTGCGAGTTCTGAGACTGAATTAACAATCCGTTGTACTGCGTCTGGATTTTCATTTGAAGTATAGTACACTTCAAAACTATCGTCAAACAAGCCGTTTTCTATTTGTTGCCGGTCAGGTTTTGACGTTACAATTTTTCCTTCGTCAGATAATTTTTTCAGAAGGAGAAATGCACGGATGGATTTCATCGAGCAGGTTTTGTCAACAGTGATTGATATTTTATAGGCGTATTTTCCGTTTTTAAGTTCTGTTATGATTTGTTGTTGGAACGTTTGATCTAGAGATATTGTTGTTTCAGATGGTTTTTGTGGTTGAGGTTTTTGTTGATGATCTGTGGTTTGAGGTACTGGATTGGTTTGAGTATGTTTTTCCAGTTCGGCGATAAGACCTTGAATATCATACTCGGTCATATCTTGTGCTGCGATATCTTCGACCATTTTTTCGATACCATCAAAACATTTGAAGATAAGATCAATGATTTGTGGATTGACTTCAAGTTTGTTGTTTCTGATAAGATCGAGGGTATCTTCAGTTTTATGGGACAGTTTTTGTATTTTATCATAGTTGAGTGTTGCTGACATTCCCTTGATGGTGTGCGCTGCTCTAAAAATTTTGTTGAGAGCATCTTTATTTTTTGGATCTTTTTCAAAATCGAGTAATGACTGGTTGAGTGTTTGGAGATGTTCGCGGGCTTCTTCCACAAACATTTCTTTATATTCCTGTGTGTTTCCGGCCATATTAGACGGCCTCCATAATTTTTGGTTTCGTCATTAATTTAAGGTAAGCGTTAATCTGAGCAGGTATTTGATCAAGCGGGAGTACTGAATCAACGACGCCCAGTTTAATTGCTGCATCAGGCATGCCAAAAATGATTGACGTTGATTCGTCTTGAGCGATTGTTTTTCCTCCTTTTGCTTTGATCAGGCCCATAGAATGAGCTCCATCTTGTCCCATGCCCGTGAGTATCACACCAATTGTGTTTGCTCCGAAGACATTCGCTGCTGAAGCAAACGTGATATCAACTGCAGGTCGCACGCCATGAATTCGTTCTTCCTTATTAAGAGAAACAAATCGTTTTTTGATACCATTAACTGTTTTTTCGTAGACAGTCATGTGGAAATCTCCAGGAGCAAGTAGTGCTTTTCCTGGAAGAATCTCATCGCCTTCTGCTGCTTCTTTGACTCGAATTTGAGATATTTTGTCAAGACGATCAGCTAATGATTTGGTGAAGACTGGAGGCATATGTTGAACGATCAGGATACCTGCAGGAATGTCCCCTGGTATCTGAGGTATCAGTGAAGCGAGTGTTTGGGGTCCTCCGGTTGATGTTCCAATAAGAAGTATTTTTTCGGTTGTTGTCGAAATGGTATTTGCTTCTGTTTTTTTGGGAGTTTGTCGAACTGCTTCTCGGATTCGTCTTATGAGGAGAGGAGCAACTGAATGCATCGACATATTTTCTGTTGGTTTTGGGATGAAATCGATTGCACCGAGTTCTAAAGCTAGTTTTACATCGTTCATTCCTTCTTTTGTGCGACTGCTGCAAATGATGATTGGTATTGGTTGTTGCTTAAGTATGTTAAACGTTGCATCGACGCCGCTCATGACGGGCATGTCGATATCCATGATGATGACATCAGGATGACTTTTCTGGACTTTTTCTATTGCTTCCTGTCCGTTTTGCGCATAGTCTATGACATGTAAATCTGGTTCTCGATTGATGAGGTCAGTAAGTGTTTTTGCAAAAAAGTAGGAATCATCGACGAGGAGTACATTGATTTTTGGTTTTGTATACGAAAGTGAAAGCAGCGGCTTTTTGAATTTGTGTTTTGTCGCTGCTGCTTGTTTTACCTTTGCGATGATGTCTGTTCCAATAGTTGCGATATCTGTAGATATCGAACCTGACGGTTTAGGGATGAAATCTACGGCTCCTGCATGGAGTGCATCAAGTGTTACTTCTGCTCCTTGGGTTGTTATAGCACTGAGCATGACTATAGGTGTTGGTTGTTTTTCCATGATGTATTTGACTGCGTCAATGCCATTCATATTCGGCATTTCTACGTCCATGGTGATAACATCAGGTTGTAATCGGAGGGTTTTTTCGACTGCTTCTTGTCCATCTCGTGCGGTGTCAACGACCTGGATTGCTGGATCAGTTCGAAGAATATCGCTAATCAGTTTTCGCATTAATGCTGAATCATCTACAACAAGTGCTCGTATCGACACAGAGTGCATCTCCTCTCTTAACGGATTCATTAACCAAGGATTTTTTCTACTTCTTCAAGAACCTGAGGTGCTTGGAATGGTTTAACAATATATCCTTTTGCGCCGGCTTCGATTGCCTCTTTAACTTTCGTATCTTGCCCAACTGCAGTAACCATGATGATTTTTGCGTTGCTGTCTACGGTGGATATAATGTTTCGTACCGCCTCGATTCCCTCCATATGTGGCATGACGATATCCATGGTTACAAGATCTGGTTTAAATTGTTTATATTTTTCAATGGCGTCAAGACCGTCTTCTGCTTCTGCGACGATTTCATATCCCTTGGGTTTAAGGATATTTGCAAGCATCATTCTCATAAATTTTGTGTCGTCTACAAGCATGATTCTTTTTCCCATGTTTCCCTCCTCATCATTGAGTTTTTCTTTTCTTGTATTTGTTTTTCTATTTATCAAACTTTCTATCCTGAAGAGAGGTGTTTATTTTGCTAAGGCTTTTTTCATTTGTTCAACAATGTATTTTGTTCCAAGTTCTGTTATTTCAACTTCATTTTCATTAACGGTGCGTAAAATTTTCATTTGAACGAGTTGATGGACAACTTTTTCGAGTTCTTCCATGGAGACGCCAAGCATTTCCATAGCCATTGGTGCATCAATGTCACTAGTGTACATCATCTGGAGGAGCATGAATTGTTTTTCATCGAGGCTAATTGCTTCTTCCTCTGTTTCGATAACGCCTTTGATAAGTTTGACGTATTTATCAAGACAGTGAATAATTCGATTGGGTGCAGTGATCAGTGTTGAAATTAAAGTTCCATCTTTGAGATAGGTTAAGGTGTGTGATGCTATACCTTTTCCTGAGCTGTTATCGGGGCTTGTTTGAAAATCATTGATATGGATGAGGTCGATTTCTTCAATCTGTTTTTTTCCAAGCCATTCACTCACCAGAAGTACTTTTGATTCGTCAATGTAGATTTTTCCGTTAACTGGTTTTTTATCAAGTTGTATTTTTCCTCCAAGTGCAAATGGGCATACGTAGTCGATATCAGAACCGTTGAGGATAAGGATAAAAAGAAGTTTTTTGATGAGGTCTGCAGTTTCTTTTGATGTTGAGATGAGTGATATAACTTCGATGTTATTGTTTTGATGATGGATTGGAAGTATTTTTGCAGTTCCAACGATCTTTTTCCAAAGATCTATTTTTTTGTCAACCTCAGTAATCATGGAAAGCGGAATGCTTATCGCTTTATCTTCAGCTGGTCTGTTGTCAATCTCAGGGATGAAAATCAACCGTATGCTGGTAAGCATGATATATCCGTTTTTCCAACTTTGATCATTTCTTTTATCATTTATATCTGATACTGGAGAAATGTATTTTATGTATGTGTTTGGTAGAACAACTTGTTCTTCAGTCATACTCCCTTGGTTTCGCGAAAATATACCTTTATGAGCTAAGGATACCTATCCTCGTTTTGTTCCCATCTCACCTCTTCTTCGTATCGTGCTCAAATCATATCGTTAATGAAATACATCTATTTATATGTTGATATTCCAAGAGGAAAAAATAGTTTGGATAACTGTTTGCTAGAGAATAATTCGAAGTAACGAAGTACTATGGATTACGGTTTAAAGAGAATGGTTTTTTGTTTGTTGGTCTCCTGAGTAAGCCATAATCCGATTGGGCGGACGGTGTTCTTATTGAGCATTTTTGATTGTGCCCATTTTACCATATCGTTATGTGGCGTTTTGGTACAACACTCTTCACAAGCAAAAAAAGTGTTTTCGACAATTAACCCTGAGAGATTTTTTCCAAGTTGCATCTCCTTTTTACAGAGGTCACAGAAAACTATTGACTGTTCTGTCCAGCGTTGGTGATGGTTAAGTATCATAGTTGAGTGTTGATGCGGGTGCGATGGTTCAGGTATTTGAATGGGTGCTGCTGGTGATTGTGCAATCGATTGTGTTCTTGGTTCTGTGTGGTCTGATTGTTGAAGTTCCATGATTTTTTGCATTTCTTTGATTATTTTCTGCGCTTCAAGTATTTTTTGGGTGTTGTCGGCCATAAAAAGGATCCCTAAGCAGAGGAAAACGGTGTTTTGTATTTAAGACTTGTTTTGGTGTAACCTCCATCGGAGGGTTTGTTTACCGCAGACGGGACAGGTATGATTTCGTATGGTATTCCAATATGAAGTAAGTTGTAGATATTGATCCTTGTTCAGGAATCCTTCCTCCAGCATTTTTTGGTAGTAAGCGATGTTTTCTTTTTTATGCATATTGTAGATAACAAGTTTTTGGTTTCCACAGTTTGGGCATTTGAGTTCTGCTGTATTTTCGAGTGAGAAAAGATTTCTGCAAAACGAGCACGAGTATATTTCATAAACAATGGTATCGGTTTTTCGGCCATAGGTAACCGTAAATGATGCATTGCATGCAATGCAGTATGCCCGGTAGGTATCAATCATGAAATCAGAACAGCAGAACAAATAGGTAGTATTATAAGTCACTGGTTTGGAATCTGATGGTAGGTATTAGTTTTGATTTTCGTGTTCATATATTCTGTTTGCTAAGTATGCTTGTCCATAGCAGGTACCACCATCACCACAGGGTATATTTTTATTGATGAGTACACCATGGCAAATCATGTAGGATGCGATCATGCGGTTATATGCAACGCCACCAGAAAAAACAATCGGAAGGTTTTTTTTGTATGCTGTTTTGCTTGCTATTTTGTATATTCCTTCTGCAAGGTAGTGCTGTATGGTTGCAGCTTTTTTTCCTGTATCGTTGGTGGTATCGTTTAGGAGAAATTCGAATAAAGGTGTTGTTTTCAGAACCATTGTTTGATCGGTTTGTACGTACATTGGACGAAGAGGTACTGGTGTCGTTCCGGTGCTTTCAAGGAGCATTGCGGGTCTGCCATCATACGTTTTTATATCGCAAAGTCCAAGACATGCAGCTGCTGCATCTAGGATGCGTCCAGTACTTGTAGTGAATGGAATATTGTAGCTATTGTTAAGAAGTTGTATATAGAGGTTTGTTTCTTTTTGTGGAAAAAGATGAAGTTTTCTGAGTTCTTTTTCTGAGAGTATTTTTGAGAGTATTCCAAAGAGCATTTTTTTTGGATATATTGTTGCTGTATCCCCTCCGAGTTGTGGTTGTTCTTCAAGATGGCCGATTCGAGTGAAGTTGATGTGGTTTTGTACGAGAAAAACTTCTCCACCCCAGAGTTTTCCATCATCTCCATAGCCAAGACCATCCATTGCGATTCCAACATAATCAGTAAGGTTATATTCAGCAGCAACACTTGCAATGTGTGCTTTATGATGTTGTATCTGAATCAGTGGTGTATGATATTTTTTTGCCAGATCTGTAGCATAGTGTGTCGTCGAGTAGGCAGGATGAAGATCGCAGGTTATTATTTTTGGATTTAATCGAGTGAGCCGTATCATTTTGTTAACAGCATTTTGGAGGAATTGATAGGTTTTATATTTTGATGTATCGCCGATATATTGTGAGAGGAAGGCGCGGTGTTTTTTTGCGGTACAGATGACATTGTTGAGTTCTGCTCCAAGTGCTACGGTATCATGACAAGACAAAGGAAGTGGAATGGGAAGTGGCGTGTATCCTCGAGATCGTCTAAGATAGAAAACATGGTTGTTAACTACTTTGAGGACTGAATCATCACAGCGGTTGATAATGGGGCGTTCATGAGTTAAAAAATAGGATCCAATGGTTTCTGTTGTTGTTATCGGTTCCCCAGGCATGTTGCATGAAGTCATGACCAACGGTTCGTTGAGATGATCAAAGAGAAGGTAGTGGAGTGCAGTGTAGGGGAGCATAATGCCAATGGAGTCAAGTTCTGATATTTCTTGGTAGAGCGCTCTGTTTTTTTTAGCCACGACAACGATTGGTCGTTGGGGGCTTTGAAGGAGTTGTTGTTCAAGAGGTGATAGCTGGGCGATCTGGTGTGCCATATGAAGATCTTTGACCAGGATAGCATAGGGTTTGTGTGGTCGATGAAAAAGGGTGCGAATTTTGTATACTGCTTCTGGGATGCAAAGTGAACAGGTATGAAATCCGCCGATACCTTTGATTGCTAGTATTTCTCCTGATTTGAGAAGAGTGACTGCTTTGCGTATTGTTTTGATATCTGATGGTTCGCTTAAGTCATTAGTGGCCGTGGTTCTCTTGTGGATGAGTTTGAGTTTCGGGCCGCAGTTTTTACAGGCGATGGTTTGTGCATGATATCTTCGATTGAGTGGATCTGTATATTCTTGTCTGCATTCGTGGCACATGGGAAATGTATGCATGGCGGTATTTGGTCGGTCATACGGGTAGTCGTCGATCATGGAGAATCGTGGTCCGCAGTTGGTACAGGTTATGAAATAGTACTGGTATCGCCGGTTGTTCTTATCATGGAGTTCGTGTTTGCAGTCATCGCAGAGGTAGATATCTGGCGGGAGACTTGTTTCTCCTGATGACGCTGAGCTTTTCAGTATTGAAAAGGTGGTGTATCGTTTTTTTGATGAGATTTTTGTGATCGTATAGTTGGTGATGGTTGCAAGTGGCGGAAGATCAGTAAGTTTTTTCATGAAATGTTTATCATTGATGATGATTTCTACACCGTTTCCTGTATTTCTAACTGATCCAACAAGGTGATGATAATGTGCTTTTCGGTAGATGTATGGTCTGAATCCGACTCCTTGGACGACGCCTTCAATAAATATTTTGTACATGGGGAGAGTAGGTTGATATTTGTAGGTGTTGATTAATTTTTTCAGAACAGCAAGATTGATTCAAAAAATTAAAGAAACGGATGTTGTTCTCTCATTGCCTGACATGATATTATATTGATATAGGATTTGAATTTTAATGAACGAAAAAGAGTTGTTGAAAAATCATATTACACATATTAATCGGTATGCCTCAGAGATTAAACGAGAGGTAACGTTGATGGAGATCTGCGGTGGTCATACCAATGTGATTATACGGTATGGTATCCGTGATATTCTTCCGGAGAACATTCGGTTAATCTCTGGCCCCGGATGCCCCGTGTGTGTAACGACACAGCATGATATCGATTGTATTGTAGAATGCGCACGTCATGGTATTCCGATTGCAACGTATGGAGATATGCTTCGAGTACCAGGAAATAAAATGAGTTTGGATGAGATTCGTGGGAAAACTGGTATGGTTTTTGAAGTGTATTCAGCTTCTGAAGTTGTTGAATTGCAGAAAAAATATCCGGATATTGTTTTTTTCGGGATTGGTTTTGAAACAACAGCACCAATGACTGCTTTTCTCCTAGACAAAAAGATTTGCGTGTATTCTGCTCATAAATTGATTCCGCCAGCGTTGAAGATGCTTGCATCAGGTGATCTGAAGGTGGATGGTTTTATTAATCCAGGTCATGTTTCAACGATTATCGGAATACAACCGTATACTAAGATTCGAATCCCTCAGGTTATCGCGGGTTTTTCGGCTGAGCAGATTCTTCGATCCATTCGTATTCTTCTGGAACTTATCCGTGATAAGAAACCGATCGTGGTGAACGGGTATCCTGAAGTCGTACGGCAACAGGGTAATAAAAATGCTCGATTGTTGTTAAAAAAATATTTTACTGTTGTTGATAGTGAATGGCGTGGACTTGGAGTTATAGCAAAATCTGGTTTGGAGGTTAAAAATGCTACGTTGAATGCAAAACATAAATATTATGATACAATAAAAAATGTACTTCCATCGAAAAAAACTCCATGTCGTTGTGGCGACATCTTGCGTGGTCTGATCGAGCCAACCGAATGCCCGTTGTATAAAAAACAGTGTACACCGAAGAATCCTCAAGGAGCATGTATGGTTTCGGCTGAAGGAAGTTGTGCGATTTATTATCGATATGGAAAGTAATCTAAAGGTGTTTTGTATGAATGATGATGTAGTCACCTTAGCAGAAGGTTCTGGCGGCAGAGAGATGCATGAGCTGATTCGAAGTTATGGTTTTTCCTATCGGGGAAAATGGAAAAATTATGATACTGATGCTGCAAGTTTTGATCTTGATATGTCACGAAGTCTCGTTTTTACAACCGATTCTTTTATTGTTGATCCGATTTTTTTCCCAGGAGGTGACATTGGACATCTTGCATTCTGTGGTACGATTAATGATCTTGCGGTGCTCGGTGCACAGCCGATTGGCGTTTCTCTTGGCATCGTTCTTGAAGAAGGATTTCCAAAAAAGGATTTAAAAAAGATCATCTCAACGATAAAAAGACTCTCTGGGAAAACAAAGATTCCTGTAGTTACTGGTGATACGAAGGTGATGCAGAAAGGAACTATTGATAAGATTGTAATTAATTCTGCTGGTGTTGGTCTTGTGAAAAAAAAAGAGATGCTGATAAAAAAAATAAACCCTGGCGATAAGATTATTATTTCTGGTGGTCTTGGTGAACATGCGGTTGCGTTACTTTCAAAGCGTTTTCAGTATAAAACGACGATTGTATCTGACTCGAAGCCGATTTTCGAAGAAATCCGCAGTGTTCTTCCGCTGATTAAAGTTGCAAAAGATCCTACCCGTGGTGGTCTTGCGTCGTCACTTCATGAGGTCGCTCAGAGATACAAGGTTGGCATGGTGCTTGATGAAGAACGCATTCCCGTGAAACCAGGAGTGAAAAAGGTATCGGAACTTTTAGGGGTAAACGTGTACGAACTTGCCTGTGAAGGTCGTTTTGTGTGCGTTGCTTCAGAAAAAAATGCCTCCAGGGTTGAAAAAAAGTTACAAGATTTTAATTCTGATGCTGCGATTTGCGGCAGGATTACAAAAGGAAGTCATATTATCATTCAAAGTATCCTAGGTACAAGAATTCTCCCGATGCCCAGTGGTAGAATTGTTCCAAGGATCTGTTAAGGGATATACTTATGCATGAGCTTCCATTGACGACAAATTTAATTCAAATGGTTGTTACCGAATGTAGAAAAAGAAACATTGCTCGCCCGAAAAAAATCGTTGTTGATCTTGGTATGTTTACGTCATATAGTAAAGACTCTTTGGTGTTTTATTTTGATCTGTTGAAGCAACAGGAGTTGATACTGAAAGAATCAACACTCTACATCCACGAAGTACCTGGAAAGATAGTTTGCAAGCAATGTAGGAAAAAAAGTATTATACATGATGTATGCATGCTGGTGTGTCCGAAATGTTATTCAACTGATGTTACTATTGAACAGGGAAAAGAAGTAATCCTTCGAGAAATTGAATCCTAAGGGGTTTTGTATATGTGCGAGGACTGTGGTTGTCAGATTCATAACGGTGAGCCTAAGAGGGTCACGATTAACCGATCGGTGACTGAAGTTAACGATATTCTTGCGGATCAGATTGCTCGGAGCTTACAGCAAAAACAGATTTTATGTGTGAATATTATGGGTGCTCCTGGTTCCGGGAAGACAACCGTGATTGAGGGGGTTTTGAATTTTCTTGAAGTGTCGAGTGTTGCAGTAATTCAAGGTGACCTCGAATCCGATATTGATAAGAAAAGACTTGAAAAAAGAAAGATTGAAACAGTTCAGATTAACACGCATAGCGGGTGTCATTTGAACTCGTCGATGGTTCATACAGCTCTGCTTGATTTGGATTTGAAGAATAAAAGATTTCTTTTTATTGAAAATGTTGGTAATCTGGTGTGTCCTGCTGGTGTTCGTATTGGTCAGCATATCAACATGGTTGTAAGTTCAACTCCAGAGGGAAGCGATAAACCAAAAAAATATCCGTATATTTTTCTGGATGCGCATGTCGTGGTTATATCAAAATATGATTTAGCTGAGATTGTTGGTTTTGATGAGGAGCAGTATATCGATGATATTAAAAAAATAAATCGTAAAATTTGTTTCGTGAAAACGTCATGGAAAAATACAGAATCATTTCGAGAGGTTGTGCAGTTCTTAGAACATGAACGTGATCATTTACTTGGGCATCACCATGGTCATACTGATATATGAAAAAATTTTCATGTACAAAAATAAAAAAATAAGATAAAAAATTACAGTTGATTGACCAGTTCCATCATCTGGCGAGCATGTTTTTGAATGATACTCATGTCTCGGCCGGCTGCTTTTGCTTTTTCTTGAAGTACGCCCATCACTTTCATGATGTCTTCTTTTGTTGGGTGGTCATAGTCAGCATTCACACGGTTGAATGCTTGTTTAACTAATATTTTTGTATTTTTTCTGATTTCTTCTTCAGAGACTGGTTTTCCGGTTGCTTCAGCTCCTTTTTTCATAAATTCCTTATGTGCCTCAACAAAACAGTTGATGAGTGCTTCTCGGACTTCAATATTTGTTGGCATACGTCCTCCTATTTTTCAATTTATATGTAGAGATATATGTTTCAAGCAGTGGATTACTTAGTATAACCCATGTTCATTGAAACATTGTGAATATCGTTTATCGGTTCCTTTGATATGGTTTACCAACCAATCTCTGAGAAAATTCATTACATCCATAGTTAATACTGTTCTTCCTGTTTTGAAATCATTTTGGAACGCAAGGACTTTTTGGACGAATTGTTTATGTTCTGCTTTATGTCGTACTGCTTCTGAAAAACGGAATTGATCAAAGTATTTTTCTTCAGTGCTGAAATGTGTTCCAGCGTAGGTGATGAGCTCGTCAAGAATTGGTGCTATAGCTGTCTTTCCTTGACCGACTTTCATCAGTTCATGGAGTTGATTTAACATTTCTACGAGTCTTTGATGTTGGATGTCGATCTCCTTGACGTTAACACTAAATGATGCATCCCAGTTCATTAAAGCCATAGCGAACCCATCTTATCAACTAGCAGATTTTTTTTCTTCGAGTGTTTTAAGGTTTTGCTCTGCAGTTTTCTGCGCTTGCCAAATCTGCTCATAATCCTTTGATTCAAGAACCTTGCTCAAATCAAGCAACGTCAACAAACGCTTCTCATCCAAAATACCAACACCCTCAATATAATTATGGTCAATACTGCTCGTAATCATACTCGGCGCATCACGAATCTTCTCACCTTCAAGTCGTAGTACTTCAGTCGCACTATCCACGATCATACCTACCGTATTATTCCCTACCTCAACCACCAAAATCCTCGTATCATCATCCACCGGTTTCGACGGCAATCCTAGCTTCATCGCAAGATCATTGACCACAATAATATTTCCACGGAGATTAATCACTCCTTTAATGAAAGGAAGTGTATTTGGAATACGGGTTACTTCTTCCCAGCGGATGATTTCTTTGACTTTATTGATATTCACCCCGAACTCTTCGCCAGCGAGCTCAAACACCACCAACTGCTGCTCATTAAACGACTTTTTCGTTGTGTTGCTTTCAGTTCCAACAGGCATATCTATTCCTCTCAGTCACCTTGCACCATTAACTTTTAATCTCAGGATTCTTCGGAGTCTCGACCGCAGTTGATGCTTCAGCAGCAGGATTGCTTTTCCAATGTTTCTCCTGCTGCTGCCGATGATGCAGTAAAGTTTTTTTCACAGGTTGATGTACGACTGGCTGCGATGATGACACCGGTGATGATGTTGTGGTGGGAGACGTATTTTTATGCTCCCACGACGAAGTAGATGTTGTTGTTTTTTCTCCATCGAGCTTGAACTTTGAAACGATGTTTTTGAGATCACTGGCAATTGATGCCATCTGTTGTGCTGCGCTGGAAACCTGCTGCATTGACGAGGTGACTTCTTGAATTGATGCACTGACTTCTTCAGCGCCGCTTGCGTTTTCCTGTGCAACCGCTCCGACTTCCTGAGCTGATTTGTTCACTGCATTAATCACTGTTGGCAACAGTTCAAATGCGGCGACTGCTGCAGCGACACCTTTTCCGCCTTCTTCAACTTGTTTCGTATTTTCGCCCATACTGCGAACCGCGCTTTCGATTTCTGCTTGAATTCCTTGGATGAGGTTGGAGATTTGTTGAGTTGCCTGACTTGACTCCTCCGCAAGTTTTCTGACTTCATCAGCAACGACGGCAAAACCACGACCTGCTTCGCCAGCACGTGCTGCTTCAATTGCAGCATTCAATGCAAGCAGATTGGTTTGTTCACTGATCTGATTAATGGTGTTGACGATTTGTCCGATTTCCTTGGATTTTTCACCAAGCGCTGCAATTTTCTGAGCACCTTCCAAAGTGGTTTTCTTAATTAGTTCCATTTTTTGACTAACGTCTTGTGCGGCTTGTTGACCTTTCGCCGAGGATTCTCCTGCTTGCTGAGCTTGTCGAAGCATGGTCTCTGAGTCTTTTGCTGTGTTCTGTGAACCTGTTGCGACTTGTTGAATGGTACTTGAAACTTCCTCCATACTTGCATTGACTTCCTCTGCACTTGAGGAGAGTTCTTCAGCGCTACTTGCAACCTGCTCAGTACTATTTTTAACTGCAGTTATCGTTTCTCGAAGTCCATCGAGCATCGTCTTAAATCCATCAGCAAGTTTCTTTACATCGCCTTTGACACCCTCAACAGCGATATCCTGCGTGAGATCTCCTTGAGCGATATAACCTGCAGAAGTTGCTATCTGCGCGACAGGTTGAGCAACGTTATCAAGCATCTCATTTAACGATGCTGCCATAAGACCGATTTCATTAGTACTTTTAATACTGCATCGTTTTGAGAGATCACCGGTTTCTGCAAGTTGTTTGAGTTCGCTGCCGATGGTTGCAAGTGGTTTGGTGATTGAACGGGTAATGGTCCATGCAAGAATCACACCTATTGCTATGGATAATCCAAGAAATACGATGATCATCATGTTTGCCTGGAGTTGTGCTGCTGCCTGTTGCTCATGGGCAATCGATACGATCAGATACGCACCGCCATAATAGGTATCTCCTTGCTGACTGCTTCCCATGATTTTGCTGCCTGCTTCAACCATACCTTCGAGGGCGGCTGCTTTTGCGACTTCATTTTGATGATATATATTTGCTTGTGCTAAATATCGAGAAATATGATTTACAACGTTATCTGCTTCTGTTTTAAGTTCTGTGTTTCCTGCAGCTGCAGCTAAAGTTAAAAGTTTCGCTGCTTCAGTTTGTGTTGCAGTCATTGCTGTATCAAATGCGGTCCATTTCTCTTCAGTAGGTGTTCTAATATAGTCGAGAGCTGCTACCCGGTGTAAAATGAATTTAGCTTCAACCACATGTGATTGTTCGCTTACAGTACTTCCAGGTGTTGTTAAGGTTCTGATTTTTGCAATCTCAGCATTGAACGCTGCTCCTATAGCAGTCCATTCAGGTAAAACCTCATTGGCATTTGATTCTGTTTTAGCAATGTAGGTATCAAGATGAGTTTTATAATTTGCAAGCGGCGTTGCCATTCCATCAAGAATTCCTTGTATCTGCGAATCAATAATCATTGTTTTCATTTCAGTTATTCGATCACTAATCGTTGTCAGCTGTTTATTTGCATTGGTAACATAGACGTCCTCACCATATAACATGTAATTGTTGACCTGCCTTCGAAGTTCAATAGTATCAGCAACAATCCACGCTGCATCATTCGTTGTTTCACTAGTTAACGCTGCCGTACCAAGCGCATTATATCCCACGATACCAACTGCTGCAGTTAATACGATTAGGGTCACAAATCCGATCACCAGCTTCTTACTTATTTTCATATCATTCCATTTTCCCATAATTTCTCTCCTCATGTTCTATTTGTTTTTTCTTTTTACGGAGAACGGCGAGAAAAAATTATTTTTTAAGTATATCTACGCTGTACTTCTTTCCCTAATTTACGTCTCTATCAAATCTACAGACAACCATACATCCCATCTGTACTCTTGTTGTTTATTTGATAGCCCTCTCATCCTTCTCCAGAATGATTTACTATAGACATGATATGAAATGATGGTTATATAAAGTTTATTTATATAAGGATGTATCTAATAAAAAGAACAAAAATATCACAATAAAGGAAGAATATCTCGGTTCAAAGAGGTACGTCCTGCTAAGCATCAGGGATGTGTTCTAAAACATCTTCGATGATTTTTAATTTTGTTTCTGAAAGTTCGTACGGCTTCTCAAGAAGTTTGTCAATACGTTGTTTTAAATCTTTGATCTCAAACGGTTTTTCAATATACGCATCTCCAAGAATCTTCCCAAAACCACGGCTGAAATTATCAGTTTTAGCAGTGAGAAACGCCACTGGGATTTTTTTCCAAGATTCATGTTTTCGAAGTTTTTTATACACTTCCCAACCGTTCATCTCAGGCATCATAATGTCGAGAAGGATCAGATCGGGTATTTTGTTTTTTTCAAGGAGTTCAAAACATTTTTTCCCGCTGTCAACTTCAATAACCGTATAGTTTGGATCAAGCGTTTCAAGTCCATCTTTCACAGTATACGTAATGAGACGACTATCATCAACAATCATAATCTTTTTAGTCACACTACATCCATCTCCGTAAACGTTGATATCCGCTGTCTCCTTTATGTATCTTTCCTTTTATTCATGGGCAACGTGAAAAACATCGTTGTCCCCTTTCCAATTCCTGGGCTTTCTGCCCATATCTTTCCACCATGTTTTTCGATAATGCGTTTTGTAATAGACAATCCAAGACCGCTTGAATCAAGCTCATGACGAGATGAATCACCTTTGTAAAATTCTTGAAAGATGAGTTCGCGTTGATCTTCTCGTAACCCAACACCCGTGTCTGTAACCGAGATGGTGAGAGTGTCGTTAGTTATTGAAGATCGAAGTATGATTTTTCCAGGATGTTGAACAGTATATTTTCGTGCATTTGAAAGTAGATTATCAAACACTTCTTCGATGCGTAATCTATCGACAGTAACCAACAATGGAGACGTGATATGATTTTCAATGGTAATTTGTTTTCCTTCAAAAAGATACTTATCACGATTGATAATAGATTGAACTAGTGAACCGATATCAACCGTTTCGAATTCAAACTCAATCTTATCAGAATTAAGTTTTGCAAGTTCAATGGTTTTTACTACGAGGTCCTTCATATAATTGACACATGAAATTGCAACTTGTAATCGTTCCCGTGATTTTGCATCCTGTTCCCGCTCAAGTACCATAGGGAGTAGGTTAACCAACGGGGATAACGGAGTTTTTAAATCATGGCCAAGCTGATTGATAAATTCGTCTTTCATTTTTAATAACTGTTCAATTTCAGTATATGCTTTTTTTAATTCAGTTAAATCAACAGCAACACCGCGTGTTCCAACTACGCTAGTGTCCTCATAGATTGGTACTGAATAGATCATCATTGGAATTTTTGTTCCATCTTTTTTAACAAAAATATATTCATTTCCGTGAGAACTTTTCCCCGAAAGAGTATTATAATAGTTTTCTTTAAATTTTTGTAGTTCTTTTGGATCAAGAAGCTGAGTAATATATAATCCTTTATCAAGATCAGATGGTTCATATCCAAAAAGTGTAAACGCTTTTTTATTACCATACGTTATTTTCCCTTGAAGATCTGACTCAAAGATTGACTCAGGGAGAAGTTCAGCAAGATCACGAAATCTTTTTTCACTTTTTTTCAATTCAGTTTCTGCTTTTTTTCTTTGAGTTATATCACGAAAGATTCCTTGAGTACCAATAACTTTCCCACGACAATATCTTGGAATTGCGTTTCCTTCTACAAGAACAGCAGCACCATCTTTAGTAATAAACTTCGTTTCGATATGTTGAATTTTTTCTCCGCCGAGAACACGAGAGAACAACTCGACACATTTCGGAAGATCTTCCGCATGGATAATATCAGTTAAAACAAGTTTCGATAACTCTTCTTTTGAATATCCTAGAATTGCCATCCACGCAGGGTTAACATACATAAAATGCCCCTGCAGATCAACACTTTGAATCATATCATAGGTTTGTTCGAAAAGAGAACGATATCTCTCTTCATTTTCAATGAGTGTAGCTTCAGCTTTTTTCCGTTGAGTAACATCCCGTAAAACCGCAAGTAATCCTTGCGTTCCATTCTCCAAAGTATATGGAACTGCATTGATTTCTACATCCCGAACATCTCCTTTTTTTGTAATAATTTTTACCTCGTAAGGATCAACAGACATACCAAGTTTTCTCTTAATATTATTCTGAATCATCGTAAAAAAAGTTCCTTTTTCAATGATATCTGATAATGACCGTATGTTTCTACCGACAAGTTCTTCACGAGAATATCCGCTAATCTCTAATGCCGTCTGATTGATATCGTAAATAGTATTCTTATTGTCAAGGATTATGATACCATCTGCTGCATGGTGAAAAATTGTCCGATATCGTTGTTCACTCTCACGTACTCTCTTTTCAGATTCTTTCTCTTGAGTTTTATCACGAATAATAACAAAATCAGCATTGCCACCTTCATATGGAATCAAACCAGCATTAATATCTGCATATACCTTTTTCCCATCTTTACGAATAAGAACTGTTTCATACGTTACAGGAACAGAACGTCCCTCGAGTCGTTGTTTATAGTACTGAAGAATTTTTTTTCGCTCTGTTGGATCAACATACTCAAGAAAAGAGGTTCCAATAATCTCTTCAACAGTACCACCCCACATCTCTGCAAGACGGGGATTGACGTATCGAACGATTGAATCTTTAATAATGAGGATCCCATCGTTCGCCCGTTCAACGAGATTTCGAAATTTCTCCAAATCCTCCCGCTGAGATGTAATGTCCTTTCCAACAACAAGAATAAACCGTAAGCGATTATTTTCCTTTATAGGATAGGTAGAAACATTTAGAAGATGTTTTCTCTGCTCTTTATCATAGAACTCAACGGGAACGTTTTTGAGATGCTGACCAAGAAGAACGTTTTTAAAAATTCTCAAAGCAAGTAACAGAAGGTTACCATGTAACAAACCAGGGATTCTCCAGAAAGGCTGACCAACCACTTCCCTATCAGAAAAACCAGAATACGTCCGTGCCGCTGGGTTCACCATGATCACACGGCCGCGTGCATCCAGATAAACCATTAAATCGCTTGTAATTTCATAGAGAAGTTTTTCGATATTGGTCAATCTGCTTGCGGGAGTATCAGAATCATGCTCATGCGCAATCTGATACTGACTTGTATCATGAATAATGTGTTCGATTTCAGAAAAAAGATGATAAGTATCTTGTTCACCATTGTGTTCCTTGTGTTCCAAGAAGGAATTCGTCTGCATTGAATTATGAAGTGCCTGCATTTGTTCTTGCAGTCGAAGCTCTCGAACAATATCAGGTTCTTTGCTCACCTCACACCATCCCATCCATTGTTAACCGTTCATAGTGTCATTCTATAAATACTTTGGTCCTATAAAATATTAACCGAGAAAAAATGGAGCAGAGGTATGAACAAAAGTCAAAATAGCTATTTACCGCCAACGTCGAGCTTTCATACGAACAATAGGATCATCGGAAAGCTCACAAATCTTTCTCCCGAGTGCCTCGAAACCTTCGACAGTGTTAATGTTAAACGTACCAAGAGAGATGCCTCTACTATCAACAAGACTAATCTCACCAGGAGTCCGCTGGGCAAGTTCCCCTGCATGCATACTCGTTGGAATCTCAGGAGTTGCCTGCATCTTCGGCATGGTATCCTGCAACTGCCGCTGGATAAGCTCTGAGACAAAAAGCGACCTTGTTCCAAGATGATTTTGCTCATCAATTTTTTGAACAACATCAGCCGGAAGTTCTAAAAAGATGATCTTTTTTTCCATACAAAGTTGATATCAAGAAGTACATATATTAAGTTTTAGTTTCTACAATGTCGATAAGACAAATTTCTGAGTATGTCCTATCCAACCATTGGATCAAACGTCACATCTTGATTCTGTTTCGAAGGAACCGATTGATTGTTATTCAATTTCTTAGCAACGTGATGTAAAAAATTTTGTTCAACAAGATGGACTTGTTCCCGTGTTAAATTGATTTTTCGGATGAGTAACTCTCCGTTATCATCAAAAACTTCAATGATTCCTTTCTCAGCATCGGAGATAACTTTGAAGATTCTTCCATTTACTTGCAGCCATGCCCAGATATTTTCGCGACCCATGTCCATCACTTTCGTTCAACATCTTTTATAGTATATGGTTAATTTTATAGCTTATAAATATTTCTACAAATGAATAAAAATAAATTTACAGAAGAAAAAACAAAAAAAGGAGTAAAAATCAAGGTGTTATTCGTGTCCGATCACGCGGAAACAAAATACATTCACGAATATTTTTAATATCAAGCAATTCCATGAGAAAACGCTCAATTCCAAAACCAAAACCACCGTGGGGAGGCATACCAAATCGAAATGATTGAAGATATGCAGAAAAATCATCGGGATTGAGCCCTTTGGCGCAGATACGTTCTTCAAGAAGCTGTAACGTATGAATACGCTGACTACCTGATGCAAGCTCAACACCCTTACACTCCAGATCAAAACCACGTGAATGTTTCTTTCCTTCAGGCATCGTATAAAACGGTTTACATTCAAGAGGATACCGAGTAATAAAATAAAAATCAGTACCTTCTTTTTGCATGAGCTCACCAAGGAGTTTTTCATCCTCAGTGGTCAAATCATTACCCCAGACAATTGGTGAATGATGCGTCTGAAGCTGATCAACTGCATCATCATACCGAATCCGACGAAACGGAATCTCAGGAACAGTCAGTTTTTTTCGAAGAACATCAAGCTCACGGGTACACTCATGTGCACGCTGCCACATCGCCTGAACTAACCTTTCAAGAATACCCATAACCTCTTCTTCATTTTCAATATACGCCATTTCAATATCAACAGCAGTTGATTCATTCAAATGCCGACGGGTGTTATGCTCTTCAGCACGGAAATACCAAGCAATCTCATAGACACGATCAAAACCAGTGGCCATTAATGCTTGTTTATACAACTGAGGAGATTGAGCTAGAAATGCGTTTTTTTCAAAATATCGAACTGAAAACATATCAGTTCCCCCCTCAGAAGAACTCCCAATAATCTTTGGTGTATGAACTTCGAGAAAATCATGTTCATGCAAGAAGCTATGTGCCGCTGAGAGGATCTCTGAACGGATTGTAAAAATCGCCTGAATCTCTGGCTTTCGTAAATCTAAAACCCGATTATCAAGTCTGGTATCAAAATCAGCCTCAACCTTATCAACAACACCAAGTGGCAATGGTGTCTCAGCAACCGACAATATTTCAAGATGATCTGGTAAAATTTCGTATCCATTGCGTACTTTTTCATTTTCCTTACATAGACCTTGAACACGAATAACCGATTCACGAGACAAACCAACCAGTTGAGTAAAAAGCTCAGGAGTTTGTTTTTTAAGAACCGTCAGCTGCAGGGTTCCAAAACGATCACGGAGAATGACAAAAGCAATGGAACCAAGATTACGAACCTCTTCAACCCATCCAGCAACAGTAACCACTGTGTTATAGTCTTTTTTTGTAATTGCCTTTGAATAATGCGTTCGAATCATACTATCTCTCTACTCAGGGTATTCACCAATTGTTTTTAGTCTTTGTGACAGAAAACACAAAGAATCCTGAAGATTTTTTTGATTATCCCAACAAGATACCATGACTTGAAGCTCTTCATGTGAAGTTGACTTCAATTCGTTAACGAAACGAATAAGGTTTGGTACAGCTCGAGTAACATTATCAACAATCGTAATATGGGCGGTTTTTGCCGTCCGCGATAACGGATTCAAATCAATCGTTATCACAACCTTACCCAGAGCCCGCAATGCCTGACATCGATCACCATCCTCAAGAGGAACTAAAATCACATCAGCAGAAAAAATACCTTGTTTGTCACAGATAGCTCGATCATGATCAAGGTGCGGTATCCGCGCATCTTCTGCTAAACCATACACAAAAGAAGCACCCTGCGTGTGTAAAAGACGTATAATTTTTTTCACCCGTTTTCTCGTCCGGTGGAAAAGGTTTACTTCAAGACCCGCTGGAATGATCTTTGATAGACGAACAATATCGTTAGCAACTAATGCTGCCACATTGCCATTCACTGAAATTATTGGATGATGGGCACAAAGAAGACATGCTGCTGCCGTCTTTGTTGCGTGTTCTGCAAACCATTGGGTTTGCTCCCCAAAAAGATAATCAAACGCTTCACCACGGCCATGGGCGATCAAACCGGTTTCATGAACAAAACCAGCACGCATACCTCGGGCGATTTTTTCTCGAGTCATCAAAGAATGATATCGTGGGTGATTTAATGGTATTTTATCCATACGCTCCTCAGAAGCATAGAACGTCGATTTTTAAATGTAGTGTAAAAAAAGGAAAAAATAGGGATAGTTGTATTATCCATACATACTTGGCTGTGGTGCTGGACCAGCTGCAGAAACCACAGGTTTTGCCTGTTTATGGAACTTCTGAAGTTGCTTTTCAATCCGTTCTGCTTCCTCGTAAAGCGGACCAACATTGATCTCAACACCGATCAACGTTGCAATAACGTTAATCGCGGAAGCAGCTGCACGTGCATCAGGATAATTTGGATGTGCCTCAGAAAGAATCGAAATCACATCAAACTTTTCCTGCCGTCCGATATTCAGAAGAACTCCGGAAACACCAGCAATAATACCATTTTTAAACTGAGCGATATTATGTGCCTGGAGCATTAACCGTGCTTTCTCTGTTGATCCTATCGCATATGCCTCAACTGTTACTTCCTCTTCAGCAGATTTTCCTTCAACAACCATACCCTCCGGTGAAATCAGAAGACGACAGTTCTTCTTCTTTACCCAATTCATAATTGAATTTGACAATGAATTAATGAGGTTTGGCTTTGGTTTAAACTCAGAGACAAAAACAGCGATTTTCTGACCATTTGATAGTCCTCCAGCATAGATACGAACTGGTGACAAGGGCTCCCCAGTATGAACTACTGAAAGTGTCGGAAAATACGGAGAGTTCAACGCACCAACCTGTTTCAAACCCAACGCATCAATCAGGTAATTGGCAACAATCGTACTAACAAGACCAATCGACGGAAAACCAGCGATTACTGTTGCATTCGTAAGATCATATTGTTCAAAATCGACGATTTCAACATCTTCCACGAACTACACCACCTAACTCTATTTACCTTAATATGTTTCCTAGTTTTTAAATCTAATTGGTGTAACCACGGCTTGTTATCCTTTCACTACACCCAACGGGACGAGCCGTGCAACCTTACATGCAATACCAGCACCATGCGCAACATTGACAACTTCACGTACATTTTTATATGAACCTGGTGCCTCTTCAGCCAATACTTTTAAACTCGCAGGATGTACATAAATGCCTTTCTCCTGCAAATCTTTCAAGATATGTTCTCCACGCCAGCGTTTTAATGCTTCATGACGGGACAGCAGCCGTCCTGCACCATGACATGTTGAAGCAAACGTTTCAATGGTCCCTGTTCCCCGGAGAACATAACTTTCAGTCCCCATATCTCCTGGAATCAGAACCGGCTGACCAACCGCACGATACTTCTGAGGTATGTCACTACTCCCAGGACCAAATGATCGAGTAGCACCTTTTCGATGAACATACACCTTTTGTTTTTTTCCATCAACAGTATGTTCTTCAAGTTTTGCAATATTATGCGACACGTCGTACACAATATGCATATCTAAATCGTCAGCAGTTCGATGAAGAATCTTTTCAAAAGATTCTCGAATCCAATGAACAATCATCTGACGGTTACACCAGGCAAAATTCGCAGCACACGCCATTGCTTTAAAATACTGTTCACCTTCTTTTGAATGAACTGGAGCGCAGGCGAGTTGTTTATCAGGAAGAACAATATTGTACTTTTTTACTGCTCGTTCCAAAATTTGAAGATAATCAGTACATACCTGATGGCCAAAACCACGAGATCCTGTGTGAATCATGATCATGATTTGACCTGGTGAGCTAATTCCATAGGCTTGTGCTGCTTTCACATCATAGATTTCAGCTACCTGTTGAATCTCAAGAAAATGATTCCCTGCACCAAGCGAACCAAGCTGGGGAGCTCCTCGCTGTTTTGCTTCATGAGATACTGCTTGGATATCTGCATGTTGGAGGCAACCGTTCTCTTCAAGAAATTCTATATCTTCATGCCAACCAAAACCCTGGTCAACAGCCCATTGTGCACCGAAACGAAGAACATCTTCAAGTTCTTTATGGGTCAAACGTACTTTTGCTGTTGATCCAAGACCTGAAGGTATATTTACAAATAATGTATCAACGAGAGATCGAATGGTTTTATGATCGAGATCCTTATGATAAAGATTTGTTCTGACTAATCGACAGCCGCAATTAATATCATATCCAACACCACCTGGTGAAATAACACCTTCGTCAGCATGGGTTGCTGCAACTCCACCAATTGGAAAACCATACCCCCAATGAATATCAGGCATCGCTAATGACGACCCAACAATACCGGGTAACATAGCAACATTTGCTGCTTGTTCCAACGCGTTGTCACTCCGAATCGCTGGGATCATGTCATCATGAGCATAAATAACCGCTTGTGTCCTCATCGAAAGCGTACCTTGCTCACCGCGATATGATTGAGGAATTCGAAAACGAAATTGATCGAGTTTTTCGAGAGGACCATTCCACGACATAGAACTACGGGAAAAGCATCATAAAATATGAATGTTTGCCTTTAAGAATCACAAAAAAATTATTCCTCTTTCTGTTTTTTCAGATATGGCAGTCCTGTTTTTTTATTGAGTTCAACACTGTATCCCTTAGGAAGACTTGTTGGGATTCCCTGATCTGGTTGGTCCTTACTGAAGAAATGGATCGTTGTCTTTTTACCATCTGCAGCCTCAATTTCTTTTTTATATAACGTGTATTGATCATAGACATACGGTTCTTCAGCAGTTTCTATTGTTTTTGAGGTGGGTATCTCATGAGATTCCCATTCGGTAAATTCGTCAGCGAATGGTTTTTTTACGTTGATCTTCTGTACTGTTTTTTTATTGGGCTGCTGGAGGTCAGGTTCTTTTTTTCCCGATGTTAACATGTCGACTTCATCTTTGATTGTCTTTGCAGTTTTTTTGTCAATTCCAGGAATAGCAACAAGATCCTGAATCGATGCATCTTTGATATTATCAATTGAAAAAAATCCGTGTCGATAGAGAAGTTCTGCAGTGTGTTCATCAATACAACTAATTTCCTTAAAAATATCCTGAACAAAATTTTTCACACTCGGTGTTTGCTCTAACGTAAGTTGGGTTTCCGGGAGTTCTTTGAGTTTTTGCTGTTGCAATGCCTGCTGTTCTTTGGTATGTTTTTTTCGTTCCAAGGCTTGCTGCTTTTCTTGTTTTCTTACCAGTTTTTCTTGTTGTTTTGCTCGTTTCCGTGCTTCTTTTTCTTCGCGTTTCAGCCGTCGACGTTCCTTTCGGTTTTTTCTTTGGTGATCAGATTGTTCTATATCTGATTTTGACGGCTGAACTTCAGGGGATGATACTTCTCCATCTTGATTGAGTGACGCTGCTGTTTCTTGAACTAATTCAAAATCAATCACATCAGATTTCTCTGGAAGTGGTTTCTCTTGCTGAGCAGGTAGGGTCTGCACAGGCTCCCACTGAAGAATCGGACGTATGCGCTCATCAACAACGTCTCGTTGCAAAGCGTCGCCTACGTTCAAGGATGATACAGGAGCTGTATCTTTTTTTTCAGGTTTTCCTTTTGGTTTAACCTCAACAAACTCATCGGTTACGACATCTACTTTTTCTACCTCATAGAGATCCTGCGGCTGAATTATGAGCTGGTGAATAAATGATTGAGATGCACGTGGTGATTCTTGAGAAACTTGAGAAACTAACGATGATGCCGAAGTAGTATCATATTGATCCGGTTGCTGAAGAGAACGGATAACTGCACGTGGTTGAAGATACGAGGAGCCCCTAGTTTTAACGTGTTGAGTGCGAGCTTGTCCAGAATATGTTTTACCGATGAGTCGTTGCCGAATCGACTCAAGTGTAGGATCAAGGTGCTGGCCAATATCTTCAAGCTGTGGATTTCGAGGATTATCAAGAATCATATGGAGTTTATCTAATTCTGTTTGTCTACTCTTTTTCTCCTGAGGCATGTGCTTGGATACCATTATGTGTATATGAATACCCATATATTAATAAATCTTCCTTAATTTTTAAGCATCTTCAATCCATCTGAAGAAGCATTTCCATTAGTATATTAACTTTTTGATGTTTAGAAACATACAACTCTAATCACAAAAATAGTATGCTTTTTACGGTATCATCGAGAAAAAAAACTTCAATGAACATTCTGAATTCTTCTAGTTCATCCAGTTCAAAAACTTTATTAAATAAAAACCTTATTCGATATCCCTTGATGGCCAATGGATTTTAAAAACCGAGATATTATCTCGATCAAAGACTTTTCTAAAGAGGAGATTAATTTTTTTATCCACTATGCAAAAAAAATGATTCCCTATGCAACAGGTAAGAAGCAACTACGGATTTTACAAAATAAAATCCTAGCGGTGTTATTTTTTGAACCAAGTACACGAACACGACTCAGTTTTGAAACCGCTATGCTCCGACTCGGGGGAAATGTCATTGGATTTTCTGATCCAACAGGTACGTCTCAGAAAAAAGGGGAAAGTCTTGCTGATACTATTCGAATGGCAGCTGCATATAGCGATGTTATTGTGATTCGCCATCCACAAGAAGGTGCAGCAAGATTGGCAGCAGAATTTTCAGAAATTCCTGTGATCAATGCTGGCGATGGTGCCGGACAACATCCAACACAATGTTTACTTGACCTATTTACGATCATCATGGAACGTAAAAAGATCGAAGGAAAAAATATTGTTCTCGTCGGCGATTTAAAATATGGTCGTACTGTCCATTCTCTCGCCTATGCATTGTCATTATTTCAAGCAAATCTCACCTTTGTTTCCCCGGAATCCCTTCGAATGCCAAAGGAAGTAATCTCATCCTGCAAAGAATTTGGCGTAGAGCCAACAAACACAACAAATCTCGAAAAAGCAATAAAAGATGCTGATGTTCTCTATGTAACCCGTATACAACGTGAACGATTTCCTGACGCAGAAGAATACAATAAAGTTGCTGGCTGCTATAAAGTAACTAAAGAATTATTAAAAGATGCACGTGAAGAGTTAATCATTATGCATCCATTGCCACGTGTTGGAGAAATCGATCCCGAAGTTGATACAACACCACATGCACTCTATTTCAAACAAGCTTTCTATGGAATACCAATGCGGATGGCATTGCTTTCATTGATTCTTGGAGGGAAGAAAAATTGAAGGAATTAAAGATCACTCCAATTAAAAATGGCACTGTAATCGACCATATCACCGCCGGTTACGCTGTCAAGGTGTTACATATTCTTAAAATCCCCGAATCAACAAGCGCTGTTGTCAGCGTCGCGATGAATGTCATTGGTAAAAGTGGAAAAAAAGATATCGTTAAAGTTGAAAACCGAGAACTTGACCCAAAAGAAGTTGATAAGATTGCGTTAATTGCACCGAGAGCAACAATTAATATCATCCGTGATTATGAAGTCGTAAAAAAACATAGAGTTCAAGTACCAGATCAGATTGTTGACTTGATTCATTGTTCAAATCCGACCTGTGTATCAAATGGACGCGAACCTGTCAAAAGTCGGTTTCACGTCATCTGTAAGGACCCCACACGGATAAAATGCTATTACTGCGAACGGGAACCAGAAGATATCGCAGCTCAAGTGTTTTAAAGTTCCTTAAGAAGCTCTTTCGCACGATCAAGTTTAATTTTCTTTTCTTGAATCATACGTTCTGCAATCTTTTCAATTTGATCACCTTGAGCTCCAGCCATGACTGCAATGTTTTTTGCATGAAGGCTCATATGACCTTTTTGAATACCTACTGTCGAAAGTGCGAATACCGCTGCAAAATTTTGTGCAAGGCCAAGACTACCAATGACCATTGCAAGTTCTTGTGCACTCGTCACACCAAGAATTCTCCGACAGAGCTGGGCTTTAGGATGCATGTTTGCCGCACCTCCAACAATACCAACAGCCATAGGAAGTTCAATTTCTCCAACCAGATTACCTGTATCATCCTTTGAATACGTTGTTAACGACGTATAGGTTCCATCTCGTGCAGCGTAGGCATGTGCTCCTGCTTCAACAGCACGTGTATCATTTCCAGTCGCAATCAAAACAGCATCAATACCATTCATAATACCTTTATTATGAGTTGCTGCTCGATACGGGTCAAGGACCGCAAGTGTATACGATTCCAGAAATGCGTCCACAGCATGTGGTCCACCCATTGCTTGTTGATCAAAAACCGCTGTTGCCTTCACAAGCCGTCGATCAGCAAGATTTGAAAGTATTTTCAAACGTACTTTTCCACCAGTGATATCTTCAAGAATTGGACCAAGAGCTTCACACATGGTATTAACCGCATTTGCGCCCATCGCATCTCGAACATCGACAATGAGATGAGCAACAATCATTTTTCCATACGGACTATCAAGAATTCTCAGTTCAAGATCGGTTGCTCCACCACCAAGACCCGTAAGTATCTTATCTTGATCATTTGCGATTTTTAAAAGTTCTTTTTTATGATGTGCTATCTTTTGTACCGCTGTTGGGATGTCGTTGACATGCAGTATTTGAAGTTGACCAATCATCAGAGGTTCTGTGCAGGTTGCCGTAAATCCTCCTCGTATCCGAGCGATTTTTGCTGCATTGCTTGCTGCTGCAACAACACTTGATTCCTCGGTAACCATAGGTATAACATAATCTTTATTATTGATTCTAAAATTTAATGCAATGCCCAGTGGCAGCTCAAAGGTCCCAAGAACATTTTCAATCATTCGATCCGCAGTAATAAGTTCAAGAGGTGTATCGAACATCTTGCGTTCTTGTTCAGTTAAACCAGCAAATTTTTGAATAATTTCCCGTCGTTGATTAATCGGTAATTTATAAAATCCAGAAATAGCTGATGTTTTTTCCTGATCCATATGCTATCGTACTCCAACTTGTTAGATTTTAATCACAGAAAACAACTCATCATTTTTATAATTGTTCCTTTGTTTTTCGATAATTGCCGAAACTTTATCCTTGCGGTTGTGTTTCCCTGGTTTGAACTGCAATACCATACAAAAATGATTGCATTTCAGATCGGTTCAAAATACAACGACCAACGCCAAGATAGGTATCTTTAGCGTCAACAATCAGACATTCATCGTACGGGCGAAGCTTCGGATCACAATCGATAACAAATTTTGCAAAAACACTTTTTCCTTCATGAACGAAGGGAACTGCATCTTTTTTTACAATAACACGAAGACGTGGTTTTTTAAATGCACGATGCAATCTTTCCCCTCCGTGATATTTCAGCGTAAATAAACCATCATGAGCACGTAACGAAACAACATGAGTATCATCGACAAGAATCATGCGAATTTTATTCGTATGCTTTGATTTTATAATACGGAGACGCCCAGCAAATAATGCAGTACCCGCACCTCGGCCAAATTGCATATCTGCCATTGCACCGATTTTCAACTGTTCAAAAACCTCAGATGAAACTGGAGTTGCTGCTGCATATTTTTTTGTTTTAACAAGCGTAAGAAGCGATCTTCTCCTCTGCTTTTTTAGAAAAATCTCTGTTAGACGTTTAGCGAGCTCCTGTGTTTCACAATCGATGGTTCGTGGAAAAACACATTGTGCAGCAGGATACATTTCATCAAGTTCGAGGGGAATCGGCCCAAACGGAGATGCAACAACAAGATTTGCATCATATATTGATAAAATTTTATTAATGTGCGTAGTATAGGTCGTAGCATAGGGTCGCTTGGTGTCAGGAAATACTATGGTTGTATCATGTTTTTTTTGATAGTTATGCAAAAGACGTTGATGATATCGGTATATAGTTGGCCGATGGATAGTATGATCTCCTGTGTAAAAAACTGCGTGGGTTTTACTGATTGGTTCGAATTGTTCAAGCCATATTTTACTTTCTTTTTTTCGTAATTCTTTGAGCGCTTCGAGTAGATGAGGATTACTTGTTGCTCGTTGTTCAACAAGTTCCCAAAGACAACCCTGTTGAATAGCATTTCTGATGTTTTTGAGCTCAGCATAGCTTACATAGAGATTATGTTGTGCAATGAGTTTAATTTGTTCGTTTTGCTCAATTGTTTTCAGTTCAGCTGCTGTTGTATGGGTGCATACCGGGCAGGTGCAAGGAAGCTCCGAAATGGTACTAAGTTGTTCTGTCCCCCATGGAAAGATAAGACGTTGATCTGCCGCGTATTTTGCATATGCTGACGAGTCAAAAAAATCACAACCAAGCGCAACCGCAAGAGGAAAAATGAGAGGATGCCCAGCGCCAAAGAGATGCACTGGCTTTGCTGGGTTTAATCCTTGTTTTGATGCAAGAATAATTCTTGTCAGATCAGCGTACCGTTGGTTTTCCATCAGTGGAACAACGCCGCCAATCGGATAAAAATCAGCATCAAGTCTACTCATTTTTTGTGCACAGAGATATCGAAGATCTGGATATACCGATCCTTGGATGGTGCAGGCAAGAAGCATATCTTTTTTTTCAGGTATACTTATCTGAGCTCGGCGGAGGGTTTCGTTGATCGTGGAGCGTGCTTGGTTTTTGGTTTGATTCGGTGTTCCAAAAAGGTCAAGAATGGTACCAATGTCACTACCTATTTGTTGTTGAAATTTGACAATATGTATAGGATCAACATCAATATCTCCATACACGTAGGACTGAAATGTTCCAGAATCAGTCATTATTGGTCCATCAAAACCAACAAGAGAATGAATCCCCTGATCAAGTGCTTGATCTCGAAGATGAGGATGCTTGTTTATGATATATGAGTTTGTAATGATGATTTCAGTTCCAAAAAGTCGCTGCATCTCTTTTGGGGTGATGATCATTTTATTAAGATTGATAACTGGCATAAGCGTCGGGGTGGTAACCGCCCCATGTTTTGTAGTAAATCTACAAATTCTTCCTGCTGCATCTCGGTGTTTGATTTCAAAGGTCATACATACACCACTACGTACCTGGAATAAAAAATGGTTTGTGTCAAAAACCTCTATATAAACCTATCTTTTATCTTTACACCTTTATTTAGTAACGATGAAACCTTAATATTCATCCGATTTGAATTGGATCAAGGATTCGCCGAAGTATCGCAATAGCTGATAATGATGCCATATAACTTGATTGAGGGTTATTGGGATTTGGCATGTTTTCAATTTCAGCACGTAACCGCCCAAATCGACCATGCGCAAGTATTCTATGATTTATACGGGTTTCGACAGGATCGGCAACGATTTGAACCTTCGTACGGTCAAAACCAATACCTGCAAGTGAGAGACATGCAGCAACATTAATATTTTTTGGAAATTCTTTGACTGCATCACGTGCAGTACCTTGGAATACAACCGTCCGTCTATCAACGTCAGTACCAAGAGATTTCGGCGGTTTCGTAGTAACTAAGGTAACGCTATCAAGTTGTTCAAGACTTGCTGCATAAACACCATCAATACCGCAAACAGCTCCTGAAGGAAGATATATCTTACAGTTATTTTTCCGAGCAAGAGACCTTAACTTATCAAGAAATACATCATCAAAAAGACTACCAATACTCATAATCACAAGATGCTTTTTATGAGCAAGTATCTGCTCAGCGTATTGAACAACTGCTTCTTGAGATGCTGCCTCAAAAACAACATCAACATCATGAAGAAAATGGTCAACGGAGGTAATTCTTGCTTTTGATAGTTGTTTACACAATTTCTGAGCAGCTGTTGGATTTTTGTCATGGAGATATATTGTTGTAATATCAGTCATATGATCAGCAGCACGTGCAACATCAGTTCCAATAGCGCCACATCCAATAATGCCGAGTTTCATAGTAAAAACCAAAACCTTAAAACATGATCCTGTTATAAAATGTATTGATGACAAAAAACACAATCGCTTACTTTCTTGCTGAAGATCTTGGAAAAAAAGGTGACATTACCTCTAATGCTTTATTTCATACTGAACAAGGTACAGGCCAAATCTTTGCCAAACAAAACTGTATCGTAGCTGGTATACGAGAAATTGAAAAAGTATTTCGTTTCGTTCATTGCTCATTCCGTGCACAAGTTATAGATGGAACAGCAATCAATAAAGGTTGTATTGTCGCAACAGTGTCCGGATCTGCCCGATCTCTGTTAAAAGCTGAACGTCTTGCACTCAATATCCTTGGACGTATGAGTGGTATTGCGTCTGCCACCCATGAAGTGGTAGTCCGAGCTCATAAGATCAATCCTCATGTTCAAATTGCTGCCACACGAAAAACAACACCTGGTTTTCGCAGATATGAAAAAAATGCTGTTGAGATCGGCGGTGGATTTTCTCATCGTTACGGTCTATTCGACGCCATTATCATAAAAGATAATCACTTGAACATTTCTGGATCTCTGGAAGAAACCGTACAAAAAATTCGGAAAAAATATCCTAAGAGAAAAATCGAAATTGAGGTTGAAACACCTAAAGATGCACTCCGTGCTGCTCACTGTGGCGTCGAGATCATCATGCTTGATAATTTCTCGGTACAAAAAGCCGCAGAAACAGCAAAAAAACTTCGTTCAATCAATCCACATATCTTCATTGAAATTTCTGGGAGAATCACCAAAAAAAATATTGAAAAATATGCTCCTTTTGCTGATCGGATTTCGTTGGGTTGTTTAACTCACTCAATTCAGAACAAGGATTTCTCAATGAAGATATGGAAAAAATAAGACGACTTTTAAAAAAAATCTCACATCACAAAAAATCCACTTTGATGTTTCCAGTTGTATAGGAAATGTTTAAAAATTAAATCTGCTTTACTATATTGAAAAGAATATATTAAAACAGTATTCTTTGAGGTGGGATTAAGTAATAATTATTAAGAAGGATGGAGGGCACTATTCATGAAAAAGATTATTGAAGATGTTATTGCTGCGAACGCTGCTGTTCAAGACATTGACAAAATATGTGAATCGGAAAAACCAACTGAAGACGAGAAAAAAACAGGAAAAACTGACAAAACAAAAAACACCATGAAAATTGCTGGCGTCAAAGATGATGAATTAGAAGAAGTTTTAGCAGGTTTAAAAACAACAATTAAGGTTGTCGGGTGCGGTGGAGCTGGAAGTAATACTATAGCACGATGTTTTGAATCAAACATCGTTGGTGCTGAGTTAATATCAATTAACACCGATGCACAACATCTTCTCCTATCACCATCACCTCATAAAATTCTCATCGGACGTCATCTAACTCGTGGACTTGGTGCTGGTTCCCTCCCGCAAATTGGCGAAGAAGCTGCACGAGAAAGCGAACAAGATATCAGAAACGCGATAACTCCTGCAGATATGGTGTTTGTCACGTGTGGTCTCGGCGGGGGAACAGGAACTGGCTCTGCCCCAGTGGTTGCTCAAATCGCAAAAGAATCAGGAGCACTCACTATTGGCGTTGTTACGACACCGTTTGGAGTAGAAGGATCAGTTCGAGCAGATAACGCAGAGTTAGGTCTGCGACGGCTCAGAGAAACCTGTGATACAGTTATTGTAATTCCCAACGATAAACTCCTCGAGATCGTCCCAAATCTTGCACTCAATGCTGCGTTTAAAGTTGCAGATGAAGTACTCATGCGATCAATCAAAGGGATAACAGAAATGATCACCATGCCTGGATTGGTCAACCTTGACTTTGCAGATTTAAAAACAGTAATGAAACGTGGCGGTGTTGCTATGATCGGTCTTGGCGAAGCGGAAGGTGAAAATAAAGCGGTCAACGCGGTATTAGAAGCGTTAAATTCACCACTTCTCGAAGTCGATATCTCCGGAGCCACAGGTGCACTGGTAAATGTTATCGGTGGAGACGATATGACGCTTGCAGAAGCCCAGCAGGTTGTCGAAGAAGTCTATGCAAAAATCGACAAAAACGCTCGTATTATCTGGGGAACAACTGTTGATCCGAAGCTTCGTAAAACGATACGTACAATGCTTGTCATAACTGGTGTTAAATCAAAACAAATCCTTGGTCCAAGTCATCGAACTGAAGAATCAGGGATCGGAATCGACGTAATCACATAATATATATTTTTACATGAACCACAGGAAAACGGTGCAGAAAAACAAGCATATTATTTATATATATCCTACTCTTTGACGCTTTCGTACATAGTATAGGTGTTACCAGTGGAAGAAAAACCAGGAATTATCCAAAAAGCATGGCAATTGCAGCAAAAAATTGAAGCACGACAGCAACGGATCGGCAAAGGAAAATACGGACGAGTCTTGATGATGGCACGGAAACCAACCACTGAAGAATATGAAAAATCACTAAAAATCACAGGATTAGGCATTATCATAGTTGGAGCACTCGGTTTTGTTATTTATATCATACGAGAAATTGTCGCCCCATGGATTCTCACGGCATTAGGTTATAAATAATTGATAGGTTTGGGAACAATCATGGAAAATACCAATTTTCAACCACCTCTTGAAGAAAAATCACGGTTGTTTACCGTTAAAACACAAGTTGGAAAGGAACAAAACTGCGCCGACTTAATCAACAGCCGAGCGAAAAAATCAAAACTAAATATCCCAGCAATCCTAGTAACTCCTGAACTTAGAGGCTATATTTTTATCGAGGCTTTTGATGAGGAACTTATTAAAAATTTAATCAAAACGATTTCCTACGCTCGGAACATGCTTGAAGGTGAGATTCCCATTGAACAAATCGAACATTTTCTAACCCCCACGTCAGCTGTTGCAAAAATCACTGAAGGAGATATCGTCGAAATGGTTGCAGGACCATTCCGAGGTGAAAAAGCAAAAATTACCCACATTGATTATAGTAAAGAGGAAATTACGGTTGAACTGCTTGATTCACTCGTTCCAATTCCTATTACTGTTCGAGGAGAACAAGTGCGAATCATTAAACGTAAAGAGGAAGAAGGTAAAAAAGAAGAGGTAAAGTAACATGGCTGAAAAAGTAGAAGCACTCGTCGATGGTGGAAAAGCAACTGCTGCTCCTCCACTTGGCCCAGCTCTTGGCCCACTTGGTGTTAACATCATGCAAGTAATCAACAGCATCAACGATAAAACCAAGCAATTCCAAGGAATGAAAGTACCGGTAAAGATTATTGTTGATCCAAAAACAAAAAATTTTGAGATTGAAGTCGGTACCCCGCCTGCATCAGCATTGATACTAAAAGAGGTCAAAGCGGAAAAAGGTTCAGGAACTCCTTCAAAGACAAAAATTGGGAATATCACAATTGATCAGGCGATCAAGATTGCAAAAATGAAAGAAGCAAGTCTGCTTGGAAAAGATCTGAAAAATCGAACTAAAGAAATCATTGGAACCTGCACATCAATGGGTGTAACTGTTGAAGGAAAAAAACCAACAGAGGTTATCCAAGCGATCAACAAAGGGGAATACGATTCAAAATTCAGGTAGCCTCCACTTTATTATTCAAACACCTACACTTTTTCCATTCAAATAATCATTTTTTATGAGAAAAAAATGGATCAAGGTTAATGAAAGTTTGTCTGAAGCAACTCGATATTAATATTTTTCAGAGAGGGAAACACTTCTTGAAAGTTACCTGATAGTTTTATAATTGTTCCTGCGGCGGGTGCATAGTAATAATGCGCAAGTCCCCCAAGGATCGAAACATTATAACAAGTATAGGTTCCTGCAGGAACAGTAACATTCTCTGTTGAAAAACAGGAAAAAGCATACGGTATTTCAGGAATTGAAAAGCGATTCCCGATACCTAACGCATGTAATGTCTCATTGATATAAACAATGGGCAGCAGTGCAGCTATTTCAGGAGGTAATAACTCATATCCAAATCGGTTTGCAAGTTTGTTGACCACGTCGAGAATTTTGAACCAGATGGATTGAAGATTTCCATTGATGGTAAAATTAGTCGCACTCAGATTCCAAGTACTACCTGTATTAAAAGGAAAAGATAGAAAACAAAAGGGCTTTTCAAAATGTGTCGAAAGTGACACTGTAAGCGGAACAGGAATCACCGGCAAAGAAAACGGCAGATGAACATACGGTTGATGATAAACGGTAACTCGAAGACGATCTTTAAAAAATAACCTGAAATCTTGCACACCAAGATTTGCTTTTTTAACGATAATTGTACCTCCAAGGTATGCCGATGAAAACGTTACTGTCATATTAATTGGGCCATCACCAAAATCAACATTGATATCACTTACTCCACTCACGGCTTCATCCCGAAATAGATAATTAAGGAAGAAACATTCATTTTTTCATTGGATGGGACGCGCAAAGAAAAGGATTAATCCAACAGTTGCGAACCATGTGA